>CAMNHX010000042.1 GCA_946539945.1 uncultured Desulfobulbus sp.
GTGCAACGCCAGTCAGCAATGGCCATCTTCACGTTGCGGGAGGTGTCGGTAATGATGCAAAAGCGGGTCATTTCCGAGGCCGTACCAGCGGTGGTGTTGATGGCTACATAGGGCGGGAAGGGCTTGGAGGACTTGTCCACACCTTCATAGTCGTGGATCTTGCCGCCGTTGCTGGCCAAGAAGCCCACACCCTTGCCGCAGTCATGGGAGCTACCGCCACCCAAGGTGATGAGGCTGTCGCAGCCCTCGGACTTGTAGATGGCAAAGGCGTCGTCAACGTTCTTGTCACGGGGATTCGGCTGGGTCTTGTCGTACACAGCGTACTTCATCCCGCCCTGATCCAGAATGTCGGTGATCTGCTTCAGGATGCCGGTGGCCACAATGCCCTGGTCAGTCACGATCAAAGGTTTCTTGGCGCCCAAGCTCTGGAGACGAGCGGGGGTCTCCGCAGCGCAACCCGCACCCATCAGGGTAACGGTGGGAATGAAGAACGGACGGAGTTGGCCAAGGTACGTTGATCTCAGTTCCCGAATTTCCATATTTCTACCTCCTCTTGAGGGTTGTGATGTTGCATCAGGGGACGGGATTCCCCCATGCACAGAACGGGGACCTGCTTGACGATTGTGAAAAAGTGAAGGAAAACCGGGAGAGTATCCTCCCACCTCTCTTGGCTATCTTTCAACTTTTCCGATGGAATCCTTCAATTCACCTTATGATTTATGGTCCTTGATTACCACTTTCATCTCCGCGTGGCAAGCCTTCCGTGCAAAAAAAGTGACATTTTTTTCACGATCATGTAGCAGGCGGTCACATTTTTGCCCAAACGCAAGCAAGTACCGGCTAACATAGCGTTTTTCCGTTTGTATCCTTGTCGCGTCAGCAGCCTTATGTGTCAAAAAAGGGCAGTTTTCAGCATTCAGTGCGCGGTTGCTTGAGGAAGGCGGACTTCCCAAGCAGCAGAACAGCCACCAGAGCGCAATCCCCTCATCAGCCCTGTGCCTCGCAGATCTTGATCCGGTTGTGCGGAAACAGGAACGCGTGCCCGTCTTGCGGCGGACACGCGTTGTTTTCGGCAGAATTGTCAGCAAAAGCCGCTGATTACAGGGCTGCTTTGTAGATGGCCGCAACAGCCGCATCCGACATCTGGCGCGGGTTGGTCAGAGCGCAGACATCCTTCTGGGCATTGGCGGTCATGGTGGGAATATCAGACTCCTTCACTTCCTTGCCGTAGCGCTTGCCCAGTTCGATCAGGCCAGCCGGGATGCCGACGTCTGCGGACAGGGTGCGGATGGCGGTAATGGCCTTCTTGGAAGCCTCATCCAGGGTGCAGCAGGCGATGTTCTCACCCAGGAGTTCGGCAACCTTTGCAAAGCGGCGACGGTTGGTGATGCGGTTGTAGTCGCTCACGTGGGGCAGCAGGATGGCATTGCACTCACCGTGGGGCAGATCATAGAAGCCGCCCAACTGATGGGCCATGGCGTGTACATGCCCCAGAATGGCGTTGTTGAAGGCCATACCACCCAGATACTCGGCATAGCACATACCTTCACGAGCCTCCAGATCCGTGCCGTTTGCCACAGCGCGGCGCAGGAACTTGCCGATCAGCTCAATGGCCTTTTCAGCACAGGCATCGGTCATCGGGGTGGCAAGGATGGAGACATAGGCTTCCACAGCGTGGGTCAGGGCGTCCATACCGGTAGCAGCGGTCAGCGCGGGCGGCATACCCATCATCAGCTTGGGATCGTCAATGGCGATGGTCGGGGTGCAACGCCAGTCAGCAATGGCCATCTTCACGTTGCGGGAGGTGTCGGTAATGACGGCAAAGCGGGTCATTTCCGAGGCCGTGCCAGCAGTGGTGTTGATGGCAACATAGGGTGGGAAGGGCTTGGAGGACTTGTCCAGACCTTCATAGTCATGGATTTTGCCACCATTGCTGGCCAAGAAGCCCACACCCTTGCCGCAGTCATGGGAGCTGCCGCCACCCAGGGTGATGAGGCTGTCGCAAGCCTCGGACTTGTACATGGCAAAGGCTTCATCCACGTTTTTATCCCGGGGGTTGGGCAGGGTCTTGTCATAGATTGCGTACTTCATCCCGCCCTGATCCAGAATGTCGGTGATCTGCTTCAGGATACCAGCGGCCACAATACCCTGGTCAGTCACGATCAAGGGCTTCTTGGCGCCCAGGCTCTGGAGACGGGCAGGCGTTTCAGTAGCGCAACCAGCACCCATCAGGGTGACGGTGGGGATGAAGAACGGACGAAGTTCGCCAAGGTACGTTGATCTCAATTCCCGGATTTCCATACTTCTACCTCCTCTTGAGGGTTGTGATGTTGCATCAGGGGACGGGATTCCCCCCATGCACAGAACGGGGACTTTCTTGACGACTGTGAAAAAGCGAAGGAAAACCGGGAGAGTGTCTTCCCACCTGTCTTGGCTACCCTGCAACTTTGCCGGTGGAATCCTTCACTTATGATTTGTTGTCCTTGGAGTACCATTTGACTACCATCTCCGTCTCTACGTGGCAAGTCTTTCTTGCAAGAACTCACGGTGACGGCAGAAAGGCCGGAATCCCTTGCCAAAACACGACCAAGGCGTGGCAACATGGTGTTTTTCCGTTTGTATGCTTGTCACGTCAGCAGCAGCACCTGTCAAAAAAAGGGCGGTTTTCAACGGTCAGCGCGCAGTTGGTCCAGGGTCCCGGACTGCAGGGCCAGCAGCTCGGCCACCACAGAAACCGCGATCTGTTGCGGGGTTTCGGCGTGGATACCCAGCCCGATGGGACAGCAGACCCGGGCCAGTTCTTCTGCCGGAACGCCTGCCGCACGCAAAAGCCTATAGACGTGCGCCTTCTTGCTCCGGCTCCCGATCATGCCCAGATAGCGGGGATGGGCGCACAGGGCCTGTTCCAGGGTCTCGCGGTCAAAGGCATGACCTCGGGTCATAATGGCCACATAATGCCTCGGTTCAATGCCGCAGGACTCCACCAGTCCGGCAAAGGCGGGAAGAACCAGACAACGCCGGGCCATGGGAAAGCGTTCCGGGTTGGCAAACTCCTCGCGATCATCCACTACATCCACCACAAAACCGCAGTTGTGCGCCAGCCGTGCCACTTCCAAAGAAACATGACCACCACCGCAAAGAAGCAACACTGGCGGCGCATCCAGCGGTTCCACATAACAGGCAGCCCCGTTCTGGACGCTCACAAGGCCAGGACGCTGTTTCGTCTGGTCCAGGAGTGGCAGTACAGCATCCAGCCCGACCTGCACCTGACTGGAGGCCGCTGTTTCCGCAGGCAACGCGTCCACGTAAAGGCGGCGTTCCGGGCAGACCTGCCCCTTCTCCTCTGGCAGGCTCACGACCCACAACCCGCGACCGCAGTGCCGGAGTACCCTGTCCGCTGTTGCAAACATTTCCGCCTGGTCCGGGCGCAGGAACTCGCAAACCACATCCATTTGTCCACCGCAAACCATGTCCGAGTCTGTGGCACTTTTGGCGTCCATGACAAAGGTCTGGCGGGTGGAACGGCCTTCAGCAAGGCATTGCCGCGCTGCCTTGATGGTCTCGGCTTCCAGCAGGCCGCCGCCCACTGTGCCTTCAAAGCCCACTGGGGTTTGCAAGGCCCGGGTTCCCGCGTGTCGTGGCGCGGAACCTTCGCTGGCCACAATCGTGACCAGAACAACAGGCTGACCAGCCCGCAAGAGTGCAAGGACCCGCGCTTCCAGCGTGTCTTCCCAAGGTGCGGCCAGCAATTTGGCACTGCCGCCTTCTGTTTGTTGTGTTTCATGTTGTGTCGCCATACAGAATGCTCCTTGAAAAAAATGACAGACAAAAGACAAGGTAGCGCTGCCCTGAACTGTTCTGATGCCGGGCTTGCACCTCACTTTTCAGCCCGGAACAGGCTCAAAACCAGAACAGAGGCGATAATCAGGGCGCTACCAAACCAGCCGATCGATCGGAACTGCTCTCCAAAGAAGAGCCAAACCCAGAACATGGCCAGAACCGGCTCCAGTTCGCAGGTCACGACAGCCCGCACTAGGCTGATGCGCTTCAGGGCCTCGCCGTAGCAGACAAAGGCCAGATAGGTGCAGAGCAGTCCCATGGCTGCGGAGGCAAGCCAGACCGGCACGGAAAAGGCAAAATGCAGGGGTTCGGTGAGTGCTGTCACCACCAGAAGCGCCAGCGTGCCGCCTGCCAGCATCCAGGTAAAAATGACCGGGGCTGGATACCGCCTTTGCCACCAGCGGGTAAAGGGGTAGTGCGAGGCGTAACACAGACCGGTCAGCAGCCCGGTGACAATGCCCAACCAGGCCAGGGAGCTGCTCTTGTCCGGCAGACTGCCACCAGAGAGACACACGCAGACCGTGCCCAGGGAGGCAATGGCAAGCGCTGCCAATTTGACCGGAGTCAGACGCTCGCCAAAGAGGAGGCGGGCAAAGACCGCCACCCAGAAAGGCGCTGTATATTGCAGGATAATATCCATGGCCGCGCCCACCAGCTTGATGGTGAACTGGGCGCAGCTGTAATAGACGCCAATGCCCCAGACACCAAAGGCCATGAACAGCAGGGCGTGCCGCAACGGTATGCGCAGTTCTCCCAGGAGACCGCAGTGCAGAAAGAAGGCTGCGCAGCCAAAGAAACAACGCCAGAAGGCGCATTCCAGAGGCAGCATCCCCTGCGCCATGCAGTACTTGCTGATGAGACCCAGAACCGACCAGAGTACAGCGGTCAGCAGGATAAAGAGGGTTCCGGCCAGTTTCCGGCGCTGGCCTGCGCTGTCTGGATTCATACGCTCTCCAAAGACGGGCCGCACGGTTTGAGGCCCCCTGTCCAGGAACAAAACGGCAAACGGATGCCGGTGACCAAGGAGAGTCGCCGCATCCGTTTGCCGGAGTTGCAGGGGAAACGCAGGGCAAAGCGGTCAGGGTGTCTCGTTGCCCTGTTTTTTTCTCTGCCGGTTGACCTGTTCTCGCAGGTCTTTGCCTACCTTGAAAAAGGGCAGTTTCTTGGGTGCCACGGTGATAAGTTGGCCGGTTTTGGGATTTCTACCGATGTAGGAGCCGTAGTTCTTGACGATAAAGCTGCCAAAGCCCCGGATTTCGATGGATTCGCCTCGGGCCAAGGCATCCGCCATTGCTGCAAGAAGCGAGTTGACTATCGTGGCAGCTTCCCGCACAGAGATGTGCATGGCTTCTGCGAGCTGGCGCGTCAGTTGCGATTTGTTCATCAAAGCCTCCTGCGGATAAGCAGATGTCCACGGCAAGTGGGGAGGGAATTTTCTGGGTCTCGCCCGGCGGAGCGATCTAGGGGGCTGGCATCCTCTTGTTTTCTAAACAATTCTTTGCTTGAAGCAAAGGAATATTTACAAAAAAATCAGCCGTAGCTCCTCTGGCCCAAGTGCGGTCCAGCAACCTGATGGCAGATCACCCAGGCGCAGGCCGCCGTAGGCTGTGCGTTTCAGGCGCAGCACGCGATGGCCCACTGCCTGACACATCCGGCGCACCTGTCGCTTTTTGCCCTCGTGAATGACCAACTCCATCAGACAGCGGCCCGGCATGAGGCGCAGAACCCGCACCTTTGCCGGGCTGGTGCGCCAGCCGTCGTCCAGTTCCACCCCTCTTGCCAGCAGGCGCAGGTTCTCGCGGTTGGGCTGGCCGCTGACCAGGGCCTCGTAGGTGCGCGGAATTGCCTTGCTGGGATGCAGGATGCTGTGGGCAAAGGCTCCGTCATTGGTGAGGATAAGCGCTCCTTCAGTGTCATAGTCCAGACGGCCCACAGGAAAGACCCGCTCTGGAATCTCCCTGACCAGTTCAGTCACAAGCCTGCGCCCCTGCGGATCGGCAAGCGTGGTGATGTAGCCTCTTGGCTTGTTCAAGAGCAGATAGACGGGTTTTTCCGCTGCAATCTCGCGTCCGTCCACGCAGATGCGGACCTTGGCCGGATCAAACTTGCAGCCCAAAGTGGAGACAGTCTGTCCGTCAACCGTGACCCGTCCTGCCAGAATCATCGCTTCTGCGGCCCGGCGCGAGGCCAGACCAGCCTGGGCCAGAATTTTCTGCAAACGCTCTTCCATGCCGCTGCTCACAGACCAGGTAAGAGTGGCATGAGTGCATCCACGCGCGCCCTGGTGTCCGGGTCAACCTCTAGAACCTCCGTGTACCAGGGCTTCATGCGGCAGTCAAAGACCACGGGAGACTCAAGCCCCACGTGGAAACGCCGCACCTGCTGGCTTTTGCCGTGAATATCCGCTGCTGGCTCAAAACGGGTAAAGATGGTCCACAAGAATTCCTGCAAGGAGACTGTGGCTGCCTCGCTGTCGTCAACCAGGAGGCAGAGGGGCCAATCGCCCAGACTAGGCCAGTTGGCAAGTTCCTGCGCCAGTTCAGGTTTTTGGGAGTAGGCTTCGCCCTGCACCACGAGCGTGCCGGCTAAAAAGACCTTGGCCCGCTTGCAGGCAGGCGGCAGCGTGCCGTGAAAGTCCTGCGGCAAGTCCCGACGCTGTTCACCCAAACCCAGCATCATGGCCTTGGACCCGGAGTTGACCGAAGGCCCGGTGTAATCCAGCGTATCCTGCGAGACATTGGCAAAGATGTACAGATCTTGGTCCCACTGGATGCGCTCCAGAATGTGCTGCCAGAGGCGCGGGAAATCAGCCAGGTCCAGATTGCCATCCGTAAGCAGGAGAAACTTGGAGAGTGAAAGCTGTCCCTCGCCCAGAATGCGCAGGCCAGCGGCAAAGGCTTCGCGGTTGTAGCGGTTCTGCACCCGGGCCGCAGCCAGGCAGTGAAAGCCTGCCTCGCCAAAGGTCTTGAGCTGGATCACACCCTTCATCACCAGCGGGAAGAGCGGGGAGAGCAGGTCTTGCAGAAAGTCGCCAATAAAGAAGTCTTCCTGTTTGGGGCGACCCACCACTGTAGCCGGATAGATCGCGTCCTTACGGTGGTAGAGGTGGGTAGTGTGGAACACCGGGTAGTCGTGGGCCAGGGAGTTGTAGCCGTAGTGATCGCCAAAAGGCCCTTCCGGGCGGCGCTCATGGGGCGGAACCTGTCCCTTGATTGCAAACTCGGCCTCGGCAACCAAGGCATGACCGCCCAAGGGGTCAGTCGCAAGAGGCAACTTTTCGCCCAGAAGCAGGGAGGCCAGCAGCAGTTCCGGGACGTTTTCCGGCAGGGGTGCAATGGCAGCCAGCATGAGCGCAGGCGGCCCGCCGATGAAGAGGGTGAGCGGCAGGGGCTGGTTCTGCTGTTCAGCGGCAAAGTAGTGATAGCCGCCGCCCTTGTGAATCTGCCAGTGGATGCCGGTAGTGGTGTCGTCAAAGCGCTGGATGCGGTACATACCCAGGTTGTGGCCCAAGCCGTTTGGGTGTTCGGTATAAACCAGCGGCAGGGTGACAAAGGGACCACCGTCCGAGTGCCAGGAGGTAAGCAGTGGCAGTTCACCCAGACGGCAGGGTTGCTGCAGGCATTCCAGAATCGGTGCTTTTTTGACCCGCTTCAGGCCCACGCGCAGGCCCTGGGCCACAAGCCCTCGGGACTGCCACAGCGTGGCAAGTCCTGGAGGCGCGGCCTGTTCAGCCAGGCGCACGAGGGAACGGACAAAGTTCCGGGGACGCTCACCAAAGGCCAGTTCCAACCGGCTTTGCGTGCCAAAGAGGTTGGTGACCACCGGAAAGGCCGAGCCTTTCACCTTGGTAAAGAGCAGGGCCGGGCCACCCTGTGCAATGACGCGGCGGTGGATTTCCGCAATTTCAAGGCAGGGATCAACTTCAGTCTCAATGACCTTCAACTCATTTTGGGAGCGGAGCAGGTCCAGATAGTCGCGCAGGTTACGCAAAAGAGGCATGGTAAGGCAGAAATTTGGGGTTATTGCCGAAACTTCCGGCAAGGGAGCAGCGTTTCTCGTTGTGGAAGCGCTTTTTCTGTTTAGCGGGCAGCGGTGCTGGTCCAGGGTTGGGGGCTCGTCGTTTGACCTCCTCCCTTACCTGAAGGCTCAATGTCATTATTCTACATTACTCCAAGAAAATTCGGGTTTCTAGTATGACATTTTCAAAAAATAAAGTAAAGATGATCTGGATGAAATCGCCATATTTAGATCATTTCCGCTTTGTCTTTTTACTACTTTCATCGCTTCGCTGGAAAGTCTGCGTTTCCCGCTTCGCTGAAGGATTTCCAGTGCGCCAGCACGGTGAAAGCAGTCATGGAGAATACCGGGAAGGCAGTATGAGATGGACTTTTACCGTACTTCGCACTGAAATACTTTTACCGTGCTTCACACTAAAAAGTTACTTCGCTCAACATGACTTTTCAGTGCGATAGCACGGTAAAAGTCTAAAAAGTGAAAATGGAAACGCTCTAGCTATCACTTGAAGTCAACGTCTTTATCCTGTGGAGAATTCAGAAATTGTATTCACAATAGTGTAATGGACACCTATCAAATTACAACATTTTTATGACGGAGGTCAAATATCGATTCTGACATCTCCAAGTAGAGTTACCCTCTCTCCGGCACATGGAACGCCTTTGCCTCCCCGGTAATTATGAAAATTTCCTGAATGTTATCAGAAAGTTATGCTTATAAATACAGCTTCTCACTCTCAATGTATAACCAGAATCAAGAATCAATAAAAAAGATTGACGTATCACCCGCAGAAAACATATACAATCTCTTATGGGAGTTTTCAACCCCATAAACTAATCAGGTTTATATAAGGGAACCTTGAAAAATTCAAAATCCGCGCTCATCCTCGCAGGTAAACTTGAGGAAGATCGGCAAGTTACAAAAACGGCAATCCAGTTTGTCGGCTATTTTGCAAG
>CAMNHX010000043.1 GCA_946539945.1 uncultured Desulfobulbus sp.
CGGTAAAAATCCGTTCATCCTGCCAGATTTGCCTTGCTTTTTGGGGCGCAGTATTTTAAGAGGTGGTCTCAATTCTGATGCTTGTACAGGCGCGTAGCTCAGTGGGAGAGCGCTACCTTGACGTGGTAGATGTCGTCGGTTCGACCCCGTCCGCGCCTACCAATACCAAAGGCTAGGATGCAGAAGGTTCATCAACGGCCTTCTGCCTGTTAGCCTTTCTTTTTGTGCTGTATGCAGGCTTATGGCTGAAATCACCCTGTCCGTCTCTGGCGGCGAAAGCAAGACCTTTCCCGAAGGCGTCACTGTTGCCGCCGCATTGGCAGAACTCGTCTCGGGCAAAAAACGCAAGGCAACCCTGGCTGCCCGGGTGGATGGGCGGCTGGCAGATCTGTCCACACCACTCCATCTTGATGCGAGCATTGAGCCTATTGGCGCGGATTCGGCAGAGGGACTGGAAATTCTGCGGCATTCTGCAGCGCACCTGATGGCCCAGGCTGTGAAGGAACTCTTTGGGCAGGAGGTCAAGGTTTCCATAGGGCCTGCCATTGAAGACGGCTTTTACTACGACTTTGACCGGGACATTGCCTTCACGCCAGAAGATTTTGAGCGCATTGAGGCGAAGATGGCTGAACTGGCCACTGCCGCCCTGCCTGTCTCCAGAACAGAGATGAGCCGGGACGAGGCCATTGACTTCTTCAAAAAGCAGAACGAACCCTACAAGGTGGAACTGCTGGAAGAGATGGACACCGAAACGGTCAGCCTCTATACGCAGGGCAACTTTGTCGACTTGTGCCGGGGGCCACATGTGCCTGATACTTCCTGGATCAAGGTCTTCAAGCTCCTGCGGGTGGCTGGCTCCTACTGGCGCGGGGACGAGCATCGCCAGATGCTGACCCGCATCTACGGCACTGCCTTTGCGGACAAGAAAGACCTGCAGTCCTACCTGCACCAGCTTGAGGAGGCCAAGAAGCGCGATCACCGCAAGCTGGGCAAGCAACTGGGTCTCTTCACCATTCAGGACGACATTGGTCCGGGTCTGATCCTGTGGCAGCCTCGCGGCGCATTGCTCCGCCGCCTGATTGAAGACTACTGGAAGGACGAACACTACAAAAACGGCTACCAGTTGCTCTATACCCCGCACATTGCCCGGCTGGATCTGTGGAAGACCTCGGGACACGCCGATTTCTACAGCGAGAATATGTACGCGCCCATGGAAATCGACGAGGTGCTTTACCAGCTCAAGCCCAT
Organism: uncultured Desulfobulbus sp.; assembly: GCA_946539945.1. Lineage (GTDB taxonomy): Bacteria > Desulfobacterota > Desulfobulbia > Desulfobulbales > Desulfobulbaceae > Desulfobulbus. The sequence continues at coordinate 1,249 of CAMNHX010000043.1, forward strand.
GAACTGCCCCTTCCATATTGGGGTGTACAAGGCGGATCCGCACAGCTACCGGGAATTTCCCATCCGCTGGTGTGAACTGGGTACGGTCTATCGCTACGAGCGCACTGGCGCTCTGCACGGTCTCATGCGGGTGCGCGGCTTCACGCAGGATGATGCCCATATTTTCTGCCGCCCTGATCAGTTGCAGGACGAGATTTACAACATCATCAGTCTGAACCAGCATATCCTCAAGACCTTTGGTTTTGACCGCTACGACGTGTATCTGTCCACCAGACCGGAGAAGTATGTAGGTTCTGACGCCAACTGGGAACTGGCCACCGAGGCGCTCAAGCAGGCCCTGGAACGGATGGGCATGGCCTACAGCATTGATCCCGGTGAAGGCGTGTTCTACGGGCCAAAAATTGACATCAAGATCAAGGATCAGCTCAACCGGTCCTGGCAGTGTTCCACCATTCAGGTGGACTTCAACCTGCCCGAGCGCTTCCAGATGACCTATATGGGAGACGACGGCGCAGAGCATCAGCCCATCATGATCCATCGGGCGCTCATGGGTTCCCTGGAGCGCTTCATTGGCGTGCTGATTGAGCATTACGCAGGCGCTTTCCCCCTCTGGATGGCCCCGGAGCAGGCCCGCATCATGAACATTACCGATGATCAGGCGTTGTGGTGTGAGGAAGTTCTGGGCAAGTTGCGCAGTCAGGGATTGAGGGTGGAAAAGGACCTGCGGAACGAAAAGCTCAACTACAAGATCCGCGAAGCGCAGATGATGAAGGTTCCCTATATGCTTATTGTGGGCGAGCGCGAAAAGGCGGATGGCACAATCACAGTGCGCAAACGTGACGGCGAAAATTTGCCAGCCATGACACCGGATGCCTTTGTGCGTCTGGTGAAAGAGGAAAGCACGGCGCACCTCAAGTCTTAATCCATGTCAGCTCAGGAGGAACGGCAATTAAAAAGCGTGACCCAAAAAGAACAGCGGACGATCAGGAACTGAAGATCCGGGTAAATGAGGACATTACCTACAAGGAAGTCCGTCTCATTGGCCCTGAAGGTGGTCAACTGGGTATTTTCAGCGCCCGTGAGGCCTTGGCCATGGCCCAGGACCAGCATCTTGATCTGGTGGAAGTTTCCGACAAGGCGGATCCTCCGGTTTGCCGGATCATGAACTATGACAAGTTCCGCTACGAGCTGAAAAAGAAGCAGCAGGAAGCCAGGAAGAAGCAGACCACCATAGAAACCAGAGAGATCAAGTTCCGTCCGAAAACAGAGGAACACGATCTTGACTTCAAGCTGCGCAAGATCAAGGAATTTCTGGAAGAAAAAAACAAGGTCAAGGTGACCATGCGTTTTCGCGGGCGAGAAATCGTCTATGCGGAAACCTTGGGGCTTGAGGCCCTGAAAAGGATTGCCGACATGATTCGGGACGACTGCACCATTTTGCAGGAACCCCGGATGGAAGGTCGCCAGCTCGTCATGTTCGTTGGCCCCAAGAGCTGAACCTGACGAAAAGCGCCTTGTCAAGCTGAACGTGAGCCACAGGAGGAAGAGATATGCCCAAAATGAAGACCAACAGGGGAGCAGCCAAACGCTTTACCGCGACCGGTAGCGGCAAGGTGCGCCGGAGCAAGGCGTTTTCCTCGCACATCCTTACCAAGAAGTCGACCAAGCGGAAACGTAACCTGCGCAAGCGCACCCTGGTGGCTGCTACGAACATGAAGACTGTCCGCCGGATGTTGCCCTACCTGTAAGTACATTTGCACAAGGCCCTGCCTTTGGGCAGGGCCTTGTTTTCTGTTGAACAGTACCTGTCATACGGAGAAAGACCATGCCCCGAGTAACCCGAGGCTTCAAAGCCCGCAGAAGAAGAAACAGGGTACTCGCCCTTGCCAAGGGCTATCGTGGCGGCAAGCACCGCCTGTACCAGACTGCCGCTGAAGCGGTGGATCGTTCCCTGTGCTTTGCTTACCGCGACCGCCGCGACCGGAAGCATGACTTCCGTCGTCTGTGGATTGCCCGCTTGAGTGCTGCTGCCAAGCAGAACGGCACCACCTACAGCCGCCTGATCTGCGGTCTGCACAAAAACGCCATTGAATTGGACCGCAAGGTTTTGTCCAATCTGGCCATTCTTGATCCGCAGGCTTTTGGCAGCGTGGTCAAGGCAGCAATGGAGAACGCTTGAGTTCCATGGAAACCCGGCTGCGCGCCTTGCAAGAGGAAGCTCTGGATGCGCTGGAGCACACCAGCGACAGCGCATCGCTTGAAGCTTTCCGTATCACCTATCTGGGGCGGAAAGGCGGACAACTGACCGCTTTGCTCCACCAGCTCGGCGGGGTTGCCGCAGTGGATCGCCCCCGTTTGGGTCAACTGGCCAACGAGATCAAGGCCAACCTTGAACGCCGCTTTGAAGAGCGCAAGCAGCAGCTTGGCGCTCCTGTCGGCAAGGCGGAGCAACAACAGACAGACCTCAGCCTGCCGGGGCGCTATCTGCCCTTTGGCTCCCTGCATCCCATTACCCAAGTGATGGAAGCTGTCTGCTCCATCTTTGAAAGCATGGGCTTTGCCGTGGCTGAAGGTCCGGATGTGGAGCTTGACCACTACAACTTCGAGGCGCTCAACATCCCCAAACACCACCCGGCCCGTGACATGCACGACACCTTCTATGTCACGGATTCCCTGCTGCTCCGCACCCACACCTCGCCCATGCAGGCGCGTATCATGGAGAAGCAGGAACCACCACTGCGCTACATTGCGCCGGGCAAGGTCTATCGTTGCGACTCGGATATGACCCATACGCCCATGTTCCATCAGGTGGAAGGGCTGCTTGTGGATCGCGACGTGTCCTTTGCCGACTTGAAGGGCGTCCTTTCGAGCTTCTGCGCCCGTATGTTCGGGGCTGATCTGGCGCTGCGCTTCCGGCCCAGCTTCTTTCCCTTTACCGAGCCGAGCGTGGAGGTGGACATCGCCTGCGTCATGTGTGGTGGTCAGGGCTGTCGCGTGTGCAAGCGGACAGGCTGGCTGGAAATTCTGGGTGCAGGCATGATTCATCCAAACGTGCTTTCCGGCGTGGGCTATGATCCGGACATCTTCTCCGGCTTTGCCTTTGGCATGGGTGTGGAGCGCATTGCCATGCTGAAGTATGGTATCGATGACATCCGCCTCTACTACGAAAACGATCTGCGCTTCCTTTCCCAATTTTAGAGCGCTTTCACTTTGTCTTTTGTCGTCTTCACTCGCCTGTCCTGTTTTGCGAAGCGTCTCATCGTTTCTGATGACCGGGACAATCTTGGATTCAGCAGTCTGTTTTGTCCCGGAATGGCACTGGTTCGGCCTGTTGTGCTGCTGTTGCCTCATCTCTTCAAACGAGCTTGCTCACGTAACTTTGTCGCGTGCAAAGCACACTCTCTCACAAACCCTGAAAACCCACAATACGGAGGGGGCGCTTCCCCCCCCGGCATGAATGCCGGGGTCTTGACGCCTAATATCGGATGAAATGCACCGTAAGCTGGTTGCAGCAGTTCACTTCTACCCGTGATCTTACTCCTGCGCAGATTGCCGACCGCCTGACCCTCTTGGGTCTGGAGGTGGACAGCGTGGAGGAACTGTTCCTTCATCTGGACGCGATCATCACTGCCCGGGTGGAAACTGTGGTTGCTCACCCGGACTCGGATCACCTGCACGTCTGTCAGGTCAACACCGGATCTGAAACCCTTCAGGTTGTGTGCGGTGCGCCCAATGTGCATGAGGGCATGACAGCCGCTCTGGCCCGCCCCGGCGTGGTTCTGCCGGACGGCACAAAACTGAAAAAGGCAAAAATCCGGGGTGTGGAGTCCTCTGGTATGCTGTGTTCAGCCCGGGAACTGGGACTGTCCACGGATCACAGCGGCATCATGGATTTGGACAGCGCCCTACCCCTTGGCCTGTCGCTCCGCAAGGCGCTGAAACTGGAAGATGCAGTCATTGATGTTGACCTGACTCCCAACCGGGCTGACTGTGCCAGCATTCGCGGTCTTGCCCGGGAAATTGCCGGCGTGACAGCCTCTTCCCTGAAGCCCTTGGTGGACAGGCTTGAGCCGCTCACTGGCAAGGATACAGGCTTTACAGTGACCATTCAGGACCCGACCCTTTGCCGCCGTTACGCAGCCCGCAAACTCACCGGCTTTCACATTGCACCCTCGCCGGACTGGATGCAGCAGCGTTTGAGCGCAGTGGGCATGAGACCCATCAACAACATCGTTGACATCACCAACTATGTCATGCTGGAGTCAGGTCAACCCCTGCACGCCTTTGATTTTGGCTGTCTGGAAGGGCAGGCAGTGGTGGTGCGCACACCGCAGGCAGGGGAAAAGGAACTGGTCACTCTGGACGGCAACACCCGTGCGCTCACGGCTGACACCCTGCTGATCTGCGACAGCAAAAAACCCGTAGCCCTGGCAGGCGTCATGGGTGGTCAGAACAGCGAAATCACAGACAAAACCACGGAAATCCTCTTGGAATCCGCCTGCTTTGATCCGGTGTCCATTCGCCGCACTGCCCGACGGCTGGGCTTGCCTTCCGAAGCCTCCTACCGCTTTGAGCGCGGGGTTGATCCTGATCTGGCGGACAAGGCCCTGCAAAGGGCGGTTGATCTCATGGTTGAACTGGCAGGAGCCAGGCCAGACCCGGACGGGCATGACGTGTATCCCGGCAAGAAACCACTCCTGACAGTCCAGCTTCGCCTTGCCCGTCTCTGCGTCCTCTTGGGGCGCGACGTGTCGGGCGAAGAGACGCAGCGCCTGTTGACCAGCATCGGCTTTGCCGTGCAGGAACAGGAGGAAGGCGTGTTTGCCGTGACCGTGCCCAGTTTCCGCATGGACATTGAACGCGAGGTTGATCTGGTGGAAGAGGTGGCGCGTTTGCTTGGCTACGACGCCATTCCCGCTACCCAGCCGGTGATCTTCATGGATTCGCCGGAAGAAACGCCCATGCGTGCCTTGTGCCGGAGCATTGGCCAGAACCTCACCAGTCAGGGCTTTTACGAGGCGATCAACTACAGCTTTGTTGCGCCCGACCATCTGGACAAGGCTGGATTGCCCGCAGAGGACCCGAGGCGGCAGACCGTGCATCTGCGCAATCCCTTGAGCGAGGAGCAGTCGGTTTTGCGCACGTTGCTCTTGCCAGGTCTTCTGGAAAATCTGGAGCGCAACAGCAACTTTCAGAACGCGGACATCCGTTTGTATGAAACAGGCAAGGTCTTTTATCCACGCCAGGAGGATGAACAACCGGAAGAGCGGATGCAACTCTGCGCGGTCATAAGTGGTCAGCGCTATCCCCATTCCCAGCCCCTCTATTTTTCCGGGCAAGCGGCGGATTTTGCCGACATCAAGGGCACGGCGATCCAGCTCTTGTACCGTTTGGGCTTTCCGCTCAAGAGCGGCAGTCAGAATGGCATCAGTTTTGAGGCAGAGGGACTGGTTCAGCCCTATGCCCAGTCTGGCGTCTGTCTGGCAATCCGGGCGGGAGAGCGGCGTTTGGGCGTGCTGGGCGCGGTCAACGACAGCGTACTCAAGGCTTTTGGTCTCCGGCAGACCGTGTATTTTCTGGAACTGGATCTGGAAGAACTGTTGCGCACAGAGCGCAGGGGCAAACGGTTCACCGCCCTTGCCCGCTATCCCTCCACCAACCGCGACATCAGCCTGATTGTGCCGGAGCAGTGCGCGGCAGGCGAACTTCTGGACGCGGTCCTGGCCCAAAAGCAGAAGTACGTGGAATCCGCGAACCTGTTTGACGTGTATCGGGGTAAACCTTTGGGAGCAGGAGAAAAAAGCGTGTCGCTGTCCATCACCTACCGTTCCGCTGCTGGCACTCTGGACGATGCCACAGTGGACAAGGTCCACAACAAAATCGTGCAGGCGCTGATGAAGCAGTTCAATGCCCGGTATCGGGAAGGAGTGGGGGTGTGAAACGGATGACTCTCACTCGTAGGGCCTTGTCGCTTGCCTTGGCTGAAAAGCAGGGGCTGCACCAGCTTGATGCTGCGGAAATTGTGGAGGCGGTTTTTTCGGTCATGAAAGACGCCATGGTCGCTGGCGAGTCGGTGAAGCTGGTGCAGTTCGGTACCCTGCTCGTGCTGGACAAGTCGTCCCGGTGCGGCAGAAATCCTCGCACCGGCGAGGAGATGCTCATCAGCAGGCGTCGGATGGTGTCCTTTCGCCCCAGCAAACGACTGCGGGATCGTATCAATCAGTCGGATTAGGGGGCTATCTGCTTTGTCTTTTTCGCCAGAGTTGGTCTGGCTCTTTTCCCCATACAACAGGAGGACGAAGTGAAACACCCACGAAGCAGTTTGGTGGTCATTGTTCTGGCGCTGGGGACGTTGCTGCCCTTCGGGCAGGATGCCTGGGCCGCATCCAGTGTGGCAGATGCCATCAAGTTGCCGGAGAACCCCATCAATGCCTACTTCACCCTAGGCATTTTGCTGGTGGCGGTCGTCATGTTCTTCACCGAATGCGTGCCTTTGGCTGTCACCGCCATCCTGGTCCCGGTAGCCCTGTCACTCACCGGGCTCTTCAGTTGGTTCGGGTCTGACGCCACTATCAAGGAATGCCTCGCGAACAGCGTACTCACCTCCAAGGAGGCTTTTGCCAACTGGGGCAATCCCACGGTCATCCTGTTCATGGCCATGTTCATCGTGGGCGAGGCCACCTTTGTCACCGGCTTTGCGGACAAGGTGGGTGCGCTGGCTATGAAGCTCTCCAAGGGCAAGGAACGGCTCTTGCTCCTCTTCTCCATGCTTTCCGTGGGTCTGCTCTCCACCGTACTCTCGGACACCGGCACTGCTGCCGTGGCCCTGCCCATGGTCCTGGCCATGTGCATGAAAACCAATATCGCGCCTGCCAAGATCCTGCTTCCCATGGCCTGCGCCTCCTCCCTGGGCGGCACGGTTACTCTGGTGGGAACCCCGCCCAACGGCATCACCAACGCCATGCTGGAGTCCCACAAGGTGCTTCCCTTCCCCTTCTTCGAGTTCGGCAAGATCGGCATTCCGCTTTTGATCGCGGGTCTGCTCTACTACTACTTCATCGGCCACCGACTCCTGCCGGGCGATCGCCGCGCCGACGAGGACGACGCGGCCCTCGCCGCTGACAATATGCCTCGCCGCGAAAACAAGATGTTCGTGGCCATCGGCATCTTCGCCTTCGTGGTTCTGATGATGGCCTCCGAGATCCTGCCCCTGTCCACTGCTGCCATGCTGGGCGCGGCCCTGGTGGTCGCCAGCGGCTGCCTCACCATCAAGGAAGCCTACCGGGCTGTTGACTGGAACACCATCTTCCTCTTTGCCGGTATGTTGTCCATGTCAACCGCCATGGACGACAAGCATTCGGGGGCCGCCGCGATCGTGGCCCACGCTGTGGTCAGCCTGGTGGACAACCCCTGGATGCTGCAACTGGCCTGCTGCGCCCTTACCGCCATCCTCACCAACTTCATGAGCAACACCGCCACTGCGGCCCTGATGGCGCCCTTGGGCATCACCATCGCCCAGGCCACGGGCGTGTCGCCGCTGCCGCTTGCCATGGGCATCTG
>CAMNHX010000044.1 GCA_946539945.1 uncultured Desulfobulbus sp.
TTTCACGCATTTCCCGCCGCAGTTGTTCAGACAGGGTCTGCAAGTCCAGGGAAGCCAGCATTTCACGGATGGCCTCCGCGCCAATGCCCACCCGGAAACGCCCGGGATAGTCCTCCAAAGCCTTGCGATACTGTTCTTCGTTCAGAATGGACCCCGCTGGCAGGCGCTCTTCCTCGGATTCCACCACTGCGTAGGACTCAAAGTAGAGAATGCGCTCAAGCTCTTTCAGGGTCACGTCCAGAATGGTCCCTATCTTGGAGGGCAGACTTTTCAGAAACCAGATATGGGCCACAGGAGCGGCCAGCTGGATGTGACCCAAGCGCTCGCGCCGCACTTTGGACTGGATGACCTCAACGCCGCACTTCTCGCAGACCACGCCCCTATGCTTCATGCGCTTGTACTTGCCGCAGTTGCACTCGTAGTCCTTGACTGGCCCGAAGATCTTGGCGCAGAACAGACCGTCCCGTTCCGGTTTGAAAGTCCGGTAGTTGATGGTTTCTGGCTTTTTGACCTCACCGTGTGACCACTCCAGTATTTTTTCAGGAGAAGCAAGGGATATCTTGACCTTGTTGAAACTGACCGGTTCCTTAGGTTTGGCAAAAAAACTGAACAGATCTTCCACGTTTGGCTCCTCTTGTCTCGTTGACAACAATGACAGGACAGTTCCCGGAGAGCAAGCCGCCTTACTCCAGCAGCTCAATATCCAGACACAGACCTTTCAGTTCCTTCACCAGAACATGGAAGGATTCAGGCAGACCGGTTTCCAGGAAGTTGTTGCCATTGATGATCTTTTCATACATGGTGGTACGCCCCTCAACATCGTCGGACTTGACGGTGAGAAACTCCTTGAGGGTATAGGCCGCGCCATAGGCTTCCATGGCCCAGACCTCCATTTCACCCAGACGCTGCCCACCGAACTGGGCTTTGCCGCCCAAGGGCTGCTGCGTCACCAGCGAGTAGGGGCCAGTGGACCGGGCGTGAATCTTGTTGGCAACCAGGTGGTGCAGCTTGAGCATATACATGGTTCCCACTGTCACCTGATTGGCAAAGGGCTGGCCAGTCAGGCCGTCGTAGAGCGTGGTTTGCCCAACTTCATCCACTCCGGCCTCTTTCAGGAGACCCCGGATGGACTCTTCAGATGCGCCGTCAAAGACCGGCGTGGCCACGTGAATGCCGTGCCCGTACTTACGCAACATATCCAGGAGCGCGTCATCGTCCAGTCCCTCTGTCAGACGGGCGTATTCCTGTTCGCTGTAAATCGCCTTGAGCTTGTTTTTGGCCTGCTCCAGCTCATGGTCCTTGGCCAGTTTTGCCAACTGCTCGCCCAGTTTCTTGGCGCCGTAGCCCAGATGGCATTCCAATACCTGCCCCACGTTCATGCGCGAGGGCACACCGAGAGGATTCAGAACCATGTCAACAGTTGTGCCGTCCGCAAAAAAGGGCATATCCTCTTCAGGCAGGAGTCTGGAGACCACGCCCTTGTTGCCGTGGCGTCCGGCCATTTTGTCGCCCACCGAGAGCTTGCGCTTGGTGGCCACATAGATCTTCACCATCTTGACCACGCCTGGCGGCAGATCGTCGCCCTTTTCCAGACGCTCGGCAATACCCTCATACCTTTTGCGCACCTCTCCCGCCTGATTGCTGTGGCGGGTGAAAATGGCCTCAATCTCGTCCTGGTACTTGGCCTTCTCGGCAAAATCCAGGGTATGCAGATCGCTCCAGGCTATCTGGTTGATGACCTCCGCATTGAGCTTTTTGCCCAGCTTCAGCAGGATTTCGCCATTGGCATCCTTGATGTCGCTTTTCGCGGTCCGGCCTTCCAGAAGAGTAGCCAGTGCATGGCGCACACCCTTTTGCAGACAGGCCAGTTCAGCTTCCATGTCCCGATTGATATGCTCAATCTCCAGCTCCTCAATCATGAGCGCCCGGTCGTCCTTGTCCACACCCTTGCGGGAAAAGACCTTGGCGTCAATCACCACGCCCTCAATGCCCGGCGGAACCCGCAGAGAGGTATCCTTGACATCCCCGGCCTTTTCGCCAAAGATGGCGCGCAACAGCTTTTCTTCTGGCGACAGCATGGTTTCACCCTTGGGTGTCACCTTGCCCACCAGCATATCGCCTGCCTTGACCTCCGCGCCAATGCGGACAATGCCTGACTCGTCCAGATTGCGCAGACCATCGTCACCAATGTTGGGAATATCACGGGTGATTTCTTCCTTGCCCAGTTTGGTGTCCCGGGCCATGGTTTCAAACACCTCGATATGCACCGAGGTGAAGGTGTCTTCCTTGAGCAATCGCTCGTTAATCAGGATGGAGTCTTCAAAGTTGTAGCCTCGCCACGGCATAAAGGCGATGGTCACGTTCTTGCCCAGAGCCAGTTCGCCCGCCTCGGTGGAGGGGCCGTCTGCCAGAACCTGTCCCTTGCTCACCCGTTCGCCCGGATAGACCACCGCCTTCTGGCTGAAACAGGTGTTCTGGTTGGACTTCTTGTACTTGGTGAGCCGGTACACCGCCACGCCTGTCTCAAAGCCGTCGATTCCAGGCTCATCGTAGCGGATGACTACTCGGTTGGCGTCCGCTTCTTCCACAATACCCTCACCCGCTGCCAGGAGGCAGGCGCCGGAATCGCGAGCCACATACTTTTCCACACCCGTACCAACCAAAGGCGCGGTGCAACGCAGGAGCGGCACAGCCTGACGCTGCATATTTGAACCCATCAAGGCGCGGTTGGCGTCGTCGTTCTCCAGAAAAGGAATCAGGGAGGCGGCAATGGACACCATCTGGTTTGGGGCCACGTCCATCATGGTCACATCCTCTGCCGCAACCCGGGTCACCTCACCCTCACTTCGTGCAATCAGGTGAGCCTCGGCAATCCGCTTGTCCTCCAGACGGACGCTGGCCGGGGCAATAACCTTCTGCGCCTCCTGCAAGGCAGACAGGTACTCGTATTTGTCCGACACTACCCGGTCCTGTACAAAGCGGTAAGGCGTCTCGATAAAGCCGTAGGGATTCACCGTAGCATAGGTGGCCAGAGAGACAATCAGGCCGATGTTCGGGCCTTCAGGCGTTTCTACCGGGCAAATGCGACCGTAGTGCGTGGGGTGAACGTCGCGCACCTCAAAGCCCGCCCGCTCCCTGGTCAAACCGCCCGGTCCCAGGGCAGACATACGGCGCTTGTGCGTCACTTCAGACAGAGGATTGGTCTGATCCATGAACTGGGACAACTGGCTGGTCCCGAAAAACTCCTTGATAGCAGCAGTGACCGGCTTGGGATTGACCAGATCGTGGGGCATCAGGGTTTCCAGTTCCTGCATGGTCATGCGCTCCTTAATGGCACGTTCCATACGAACCAGACCGATGCGGAACTGGTTTTCGCAGAGTTCGCCCACCGTGCGGACACGCCGGTTTCCCAAGTGATCAATGTCATCCCCCTCTGCGCTGCTGTCCTTGAGGCGCACCAGATGTTTCACGCTTTCCAGAATGTCTTCCTTGGTCAGGGTGCGCTTGTCAATGGGAATGTCCAAACCCAGTTTGGCGTTGATTTTATAGCGCCCCACCTCGGACAGATCATAGGTTGAATCCTGGAAAAACAGGCTGTCAAAAAAGGATTGGGCAATTTCAGGTGTCGGCGGACTGGAGGGACGCAAACGCCGGTAAATCTCGATCAAGGAATCCTCGGTTCCCTTGATCTTGTCTGCCTGCACGGTCTTGCGAAAGGATTCGCTGTAGGAAACGCCGTCAATATACAGGAGTTGGAAGGATTCAAGGCTGGTTGTCTCCACCTTGTCCAGAAAGTCGGCGGTCAGCTCGGAATTGCAGGCAGCCAGCAGTTCGCCAGTTGCGGGGTCAACCACGTCGTGGGCAAAGAAGCGGCCCAGAAGATTCTCCTTGGAAACTTGTAAGGCGGTAATGTGGGCTTCTTCCAGTTTTTTGGCCAAGGGCTTGGTCATTTTCTTGCCGCGCTTGGCTACGATCTCGCCTGTGGACGGATTCACAATGTCCTGGTTCAAACGCTGGCCTATCAAATCGACCGGATTGAACAGGATGCTGTAGTTGCCCGCCTCCATTACCTGGATCGTATCAACGCGATAGAACTCGTTCAGCAGTTCTTCTTCCGTGTATCCCAGCGCCTTGAGCAGGACTGTGACCGGCAGTTTTCTGCGCCGGTCGATACGCACATACAAATTGTCCTTGATGTCAAACTCAAAATCCAGCCATGACCCGCGCACAGGAATGATACGCGCAGAATACAGACGCTTACCAGAAGAATGTGAACGCCCGTTGTCATGGGCATAAAACAGACCAGGAGAACGCTGCAACTGATGCACAATCACCCGCTCCGTTCCGTTGACGACAAACACACCGTCTTGAGTCATAAGCGGCAAGGCTCCCAGAAAAACCTCCTGTTCCTTGACGTCCCGGACAGTCTGTGCCTTGGTTTCATCATTCACGTCAAAGGTAATGAGCCGCACCGTGATTTTCAGGGGCGCTTCATAAGTCATGCCCCGTTCCATGCACTCTATAACAGTATACTTGGGTTCGCCAAAGTCGTAATGGACAAACTCCAGGGAACACAGCCCGTTGAAATCCTTGATCGGAAAAATACTTTGAAAAATCGCCTGAAGCCCCTGATTCTTGCGCTCCTGTGGAGCAACACTGTGCTGTAGAAAATGTTCGTAAGACTCCCGCTGCATGGCAATGAGATGCGGCGGTTCCATAACTTGGGTCGCTTTGCCAAAGCTCTTACGTACTCTCTCCATATACCCTCTCAACACAATTTTTCCGTCAACAAACAGGAAGAATACACTCTTGAAACAACAGAAAGAGACAACAAGGATGGATTCCCGGACTTCGGAACATGGGGGCAAACACACAAACGCTATAGGGCTGAACGCCCTATAGCGTTACCAGATTGCGGGCAAGCGCCAAAAAAACAAACAGCGCCAGCCGGGAAATTACTTGATTTCGACCTTGCCGCCAGCAGCTTCAATCTGCTTCTTGATGTTCTCGGCTTCTTCCTTGTTCACACTTTCCTTGATCGTGGCAGGTACGCCCTCAACCAAGTCTTTGGCCTCTTTCAGACCCAAGGTGGTGACAGCGCGAACCTCTTTGATGACCTTGATCTTCTGGTCGCCCGCATCAGTCAACACAACGGTAAACTCGGTCTTCTCTTCAGCCGCCGCAGCAGCAGCGCCGCCATCGCCAGTAGGTGCAACCGCAACGGCTGCAACAGGAGCAGCTGCGGAAACGCCAAACTTCTCCTCAAGCTCCTTGATCAGTTCGGAAAGCTCCAGAACCGACATATTGGCAATGAATTCAATTACTTCTTCTTTCGTTACAGCCATTGTCATTCCTCCTGAAACATTCGGTTACATGGAAGTCGCAAAATGAACGCTTCACTGTTTTTCTTTCTGCTCTTTTATTGCAGTCAATGCATACAAGAATGTCTGGGGCACGGCATTCAACACTCTGACAAAATTGCTAGGCACAGCAGACATGGTCCCCAGCAACTTGCCCAGCAACTGTTCACGACCAGGTAGTCTGGACAGGGCAAGCAAATCAGCCTCGCTCAAGCGCTTGCCTTCCAGTCCGGCAGTCCTGATCGCAAAGCCAGCCTCAAATTCCTTGGCAAAAGCTGACAACACTTTAGCCGGTCCGACCGGTTCCTTGAAACCAACTGCGAGCATGGTTGTCCCCGACAAGGCATCGCTTAAATTTTCATAAGGCGTATCCTTGATCGCAAGACGCAACAGGGTATTCTTGGCGATCTGTACCTGTGCATCCTGTTCCCGAAGGTTTTTGCGCAACTTTTCCAGTTCAGAAACCTTCAGCCCGCGATTCTCGGCGATAACGGCGATTTTTGCCTTGGAAAACGACTCTTTCAAGCCGTCAACCACTTCATTTTTCTGGTTACGATCCAAAGGGGGCCTCCTGTGTCAACGGGAGCCAGTCAAAAAGAGCAGAAACAGAAACGACAATGCTGAAATCCAGCCTGGTCTCGGCAGGTGGCATTTGGCCATTAAACGCTTGTACCTGCTGTCTTTGACCTTCCCAAAAAAAACTCTATAGAACCACACTAACACTCAACACAACACGCATCAGGCTGCTTTAATCTGTGTGCGCACATGCAGCGGATCTACCTTCACTCCCGGTCCCATGGTACTGGACAGGGAAATGGCCCGCAAATAAATGCCCTTGCTGGTTGCAGGCTTCAACTGGATAAGGCGATCCACAAAGCTCAACACGTTTTCCTGCAGTTTTTGCGCACCAAAGGATACCTTTCCCACGACGGCATGCACAATGCCAGCCTTATCGACGCGAAAATCCACCTTGCCTTTCTTGATTTCCGCCACCACCCGGGCAATGTCAAAGGTAACAGTACCGAGTTTGGCATTGGGCATCAGATTGCGCGGTCCCAGAATGCGGCCAATCTTGCCGACCTCACCCATCATGTCCGGGGTGGCTATGGTCTTGTCAAACTCAAGCCAGCCCTCCTTGATTTTGGCGACCAGTTCGTCCGAACCTGCAAAATCAGCGCCTGCCTCCAAGGCTTCCTTTTCCTTTTCACCCTTGGCGAAGACCAGAACACGGGCGGTTTTGCCAGTGCCGTGCGGCAGAATCACGCTTGAACGCACCATCTGATCCGCATGACGCGGATCCACGCCCAAACGGACAGCAATGTCCACTGATTCATCAAAATGGGCGTATGTGGATTTGACAACCAAGTCAAGAGCCTCGCCCAAGTCATACAAACGACCGCGCTCAATGGCCGCAACGACGTTTTTATACTTTTTCCCACGAGAAGCCATACGTCCTCCTCTTCTCCCTCGTGCCTGCTCGCTTCAGACACAGGTGCAAGCGAATGATCAATTTTTACTGAATAACGGTTATGCCGCAACTTCTGGCAGTCCCCTCAACAATACGAATGGCCTGTTCAATGTCGTAGGCATTCAGGTCAGCCATTTTGATTTGCGCGATTTCCCTGATCTTTTCGCGGCTTAACTCGGCAACACGTTCCTTTTTGGGATTGCTGGAACCTTTGTCCAGTCCTGCAGCCTTGAGCAGCAAGACAGAAGCAGGTGGCGACTTGGTAATAAAAGAATAGGAGCGGTCGGAATAGACCGTGATAACCACCGGAATAATGGTGTCACCCAAGGTCTGGGTCTGCGCATTAAAAGCCTTGCAAAAATCCATGATGTTGAGTCCATGCTGACCAAGCGCCGGACCGACCGGGGGAGACGGATTTGCTTTCCCCGCAGGAATCTGCAATTTGATGTATGCCTGTATCTTCTTTGCCATAGTGTTCTCCCTGAACGCCCTGGAAACTAATTCTTGCTCACTTGGATATATTCCAGCTCTACCGGAGTAGGACGCCCAAAAATATAAACCTTCACTCGCACCCGCCCTTTATCGGGAAAAACTTCTTCAATAATGCCATGAAAATTGGCAAAAGGTCCGTCCGTTACTCGTACCTGATCACCTTCGCTAAAGACAACCTTGGGCTTGGGCTTGTTGCTGCCCTCTGCAATACGACCAATAATCCTTTCCGCTTCCTCATCGGTCAAGGCCGGAATCTTTTTATAAATCTCGCTGTCGTTACCAGCGCTGCTCATGTTGACGCCAACAAACCCGGTCACGCGCAGGGTCTCCTGCACCGTGTGCCAGGAGTACTGCGTCATCTCCATATTGATCAGGATATAGCCGGGAAAAAACTTGCGTTCCGAGGTTTTGCGCGAACCCTTCACCATTTCCACTACACGCTCGGTAGGGATGAGGATTTCGCCAAACAACTCTTCCTGATGAGCAGCCTTGATCCGTTCCTCCAGAGAAGACTTGACCTTGCGTTCGAAACCGGTATGTGTATGGACAATATACCACTTTTTTGCCATGCTGATTGCTCCGACTCAATTCATCCCAAAATTCAGGATAAAGGTCACCAGCTTACCCAACAGCAAATCAACCGATCCCAGAAAGAAGGAAAGAAACATGACCAAGACCAAAACGAAGCAGGTCAACCCGGCTGTCACTTTTTTGGCAGGCCAGACAATTTTGCCGAACTCATCCAGAACGTCCTGAAAGAACAACCGGATACCGGATGGAGTGAATGAACTCTCGCCATTACTCCCAACAGAAGGGGTCTTGTCGGAGTTAACGCCTGCACCTTTCCCTTTTGTCAGCTTTTTAGTGCCCATGAAAATGTGCAAAGCCCTCCGTACTGTACTTCTTGTGCTTGACTGACAACAGACAACAGTATGGCAGGCCAGGGAGGATTCGAACCCCCAGCCCTCGGATTTGGAGTCCGATGCTCTACCGTTAGAGCTACTGGCCTGCACGAATTACTTGGTTTCTTTGTGAGGTGTGTGCTGTCTGCAAAACGGACAATACTTCTTCAATTCCAGTTTTTGCGGCACTGTCTTTTTGTTCTTTGTCGTGGTATAGTTGCGCTGCTTGCATGTCTGGCAAGCCAGAATAATGTTGTCTCTCATCTTTCTTCGTCTGCCAGAGTGACAGCAGCCGGGTTACCCCCGGCTGCATTGGAAAGAACAAATCAATGTGGGAGTACTACAGAAGAGGGTGAGTGTTCACTCAATAATTTCGCTGACCACGCCAGCGCCAACCGTATGACCACCCTCACGA
>CAMNHX010000045.1 GCA_946539945.1 uncultured Desulfobulbus sp.
GGACGCCGCTATCACGAGAACCGGGAGGATGACATTTCCAGGCGCGTCATTGCCGACCACGCCCGGGCCACGACCTTTCTGGTGGCAGACGGTGTTCTGCCCTCCAACGAGGGGCGGGGCTATGTGTTGCGCCGCATCATGCGCCGAGCCATCCGTTATGGCCGGATGCTGGGGCTTGCTGACTTCTTTCACGGAACCTGCGCTCTGGTGACAGAACAGATGGGGCCAGCCTACCCGCACTTGAACAACACAAAAGCGCTTCTGGAACAGGTGGTCACGCACGAGGAAAGCCGCTTTGGCGAAACCCTGGACCAGGGTCTGCAACGCCTTGATCAGGAAATCCGGCGCGTGAAAAAAGAGCAGGGCGACAAGGCCCGCTTGGACGGCGAGTTTGTCTTCAAACTCTACGACACTTACGGTTTCCCGGTGGACATCGTGCGTGACGCGGCCATTGAGCAGGGCATCAGCTTTGACGAACAGGGCTTTGATGCAGCCATGCAGCGGCAACGGGAAATGTCGCGCAAGTCGTGGAAGGGCACGGATGTTTCCCATCTGGATGCAGGCGTTCTGGATTTGGACAGCCAGGGTCTGAAGAGCAGCTTTACCGGCTACGAAAGCACCACAGGCGAGGCAGTGATCCTGGGTATGGTGGATGACAGCGGGGCTTTGGTCAGCCGGGCAGAGTCTGGGGCAAAGTTGAAGCTCCTGGTGGACAAAACGCCCTTTTACGCGGTGAAAGGCGGGCAGGAGGGCGATCAGGGGGAAATCACCTGGTCAGGCGGGCGCTTTGTTGTGGAATCCACAGTTGCGCCACTGGAGGGCCTGATTCTGCATGAGGGCACGGTACAGCAGGGCACGCTGGCAACAGGCGGGCAAGTGACCATGCAGGTTTCACCCCGCCGGAACGACACTGCGGGTAACCACACAGCCACCCACCTCTTGCACGCGGCCATGAAAAACATTCTGGGCGAGCATGTGCGGCAGGCAGGCTCTTCGGTGGATCACAACCGCCTGCGCTTTGACTTCACCCACTTTTCGCCCTTGAGCGACGGTGAAATCTTCACCATCGAGCAGATGGTGAATGACCAGATCCGGCGCAACACGCCAGTCATGACCGAGGTTCTGGACCGGGAAGCTGCCATTGCGGGCGGTGCAACCGCGCTCTTTGGCGAGAAGTACGGTGATCAGGTGCGGGTGGTGCAGATCGGCGAGTTCAGCAAGGAACTCTGCGGTGGTACGCACGTGCGCCGCACTGGCGACATCGGTATGTTCAAGATTGTGTCAGAAACCGGGATAGCCGCAGGCGTGCGCCGCATTGAAGCCCTGACCGGTTCTGCGGCCCTGCGCTGGATGCAGGAAATGGTGCGGGCTGCCAATGCGGTGAGCGAAGTGGCAGGCGTGCCGCTTGAGGCAGTGCCAGACAAGATGCAAGCGCTGTTCAAGCGCCAGAAGGAACTGGAAAAGCAGATTGCCTCCCTGAACGCGAATTTGGCCCTGGCAGACATGGATGAACTGCTGGCGCAGACCAGCGAGGTGCAGGGCATTCCTCTTCTGGCCTGCCGGGTTCCTTTGGATTCAGTGAAGACGCTCCGGGAGATTGGCGACAAGGTCCGGGCCAAAATGCCCAACGGCATCATTGTGCTGGGCGGTGACTGCGACGGCAAGGCCGCGCTGCTGGCTTTAGTCAGCCCGGAGTACAACAAGAGCATCAAGGCGGGTGAGCTGGTCAACAGGGTTGCTGCCATTGTGGGCGGCAAGGGCGGCGGCAGACCTGATATGGCCCAGGCTGGCGGCACCATGCCAGATAAACTGAACGAGTCCATTGCTGCTGTGCCGGGTATTGTGAATGAATTGCTGAATTGACTGCATGATTTTATAATGGACTATCAAATATGAAACAGGTTATTACCAGTTCTGACCAAATTTCTTCAATAGTTGACAATAAGGTTATCGGTTCTCCTATTCTAAAAAACAGCAAAATTGTTTTTGCGGGGAGGGGGGTAACACTCTATATTGTGAAGAAGGTGTTACTTTATCGTCATCAACGATTTCATTTAAGGGGAGTAATGGGCTAATCGTGTTAGGAAAAAATAAACAGTATAAAATCAATTTATCGGTTTATAGCAATTGCTCTATAATTATTGGAAGAAATGTATATACTAATTCTTATAATACTACTTCTTCTGTGATAGCTTCAGAAGAGTGTACAATTATAATAGGAGATGGGTGTTTGTTTTCTTTCGGTATATATATAAGAACAGCCGATCCTCATCTCGTGTATAGTATAGACTCGAAAGAACGTATAAATTACAGTAGAGATATACTTATAGGCGATCATGTATGGGTTGGGCAGGGGGCAACAATCCTTAAAGGAACAGTTATTGGCAGTGGTTCTATTATTGGAGCAATGGGAGTAGTAGCAGGAAAAACCATACCTTCGAATGAAAGTTGGGCTGGGAATCCATCGAGGTGTATAGGTAAAAATATATTTTGGGACAGGCACTGTGTACATACTTGGACATCGGAACAAACAGCCCGTTATGCCAATTTGGATACAGATGATTTCATATTCTGTAAAGACGAATATACAATTACAAAATCTTGTATTCCTTCATGTACCTTGTCCTCTGAAGAAAAGCTGGCTCATTATCTCTCTATTGGTTATGAGAATCGGTTGCATAATCGTTTTTTCGTTGAGAGCGACAAGTGATATGTTGGTCCGTTTAAGAATGTTTTCATGGTACATTGTCTATGAGTAATTGAACCGTTTTGATTATAGGGAACCTTGCAAAATAGCCGACAAGCTGAATTGCCGTTTTTGTAACTTACCGATTTTCCTCAACTTTACCGACGAGGATGAGCGCGGATTGTGAATTTTTCAAGATTCCCTATAATACTCGGAATCCCTTTTCAGCTAACT
Source organism: uncultured Desulfobulbus sp. (assembly GCA_946539945.1). GTDB lineage: Bacteria > Desulfobacterota > Desulfobulbia > Desulfobulbales > Desulfobulbaceae > Desulfobulbus. The sequence continues at coordinate 2,921 of CAMNHX010000045.1, forward strand.
AACGATGTGAATTGAGTAGCAATTCATGAATCATGAGCAGAGAGAACAAGAATAACCACGAGCGCATCGTTATCACCGGCGTGGGTCTTGCCGCGCCAGGCGCGGACAATCTGGCTGATTTCCGTGCCAATCTTCTGTCTGGCACAAGCGGCATTTCTACCTTGGACCTGCGCTACATGGGCGTGCATCCGGCAGGTCTGTGCAGCTTTGACGAGACCCGCTACCGCAAGAAAAAGGAAAACAAGCGCGGTACCCGGGCAGGCTGCATCGGCGTGTATTGTGCGGGCGAGGCGCTCAAGGACAGTGGCATAACCCTGGGCGCAGAGTATGACCCGGCGCGAACCGGCGTGTATGTGGGACTCACTGAACACGGCACAGTGGAAACGGAAAACGAGGTCTACAATATCAGCCAGTACGGCTACAACGTGGACTACTGGACCCACCACCACAACCCGCGCACCGTGCTCAACAATCCGGCAGGCGAAATCACCATGACCTTTGGTCTGACCGGGCCGCATTACTCCATTGGCGCGGCCTGTGCGGCAGGCAATGCAGCCCTGATTCAGGGCCTGCAGATGCTCCGGCTGGGCGAAGTGGACCTGGCTCTCTGCGGCGGGCTGTCGGAATGTGTGGGTTCTTTCGGCATTTTTGCGAGTTTCCGGGCGCAGGGCGCTCTGGCTGAACACGAAGACCCCACCAGGGCCAGCCGCCCCTTTGACATGGCCAGAAACGGCATTGTCATTTCCGAAGGCGGTTGCCTCTTCACTTTGGAGCGACTGGATTCAGCATTGCAGCGGGGCGCGAAGATCTACGGCGAAATCGCAGGCTATGCCATCAACTCGGATGCCAAGGACTTTGTTCTGCCCTACAGCCCCAGGCAGAGCGAGTGCATGGTACTGGCGCTCAAACGCGCCGGAATGCAGCCCCAGGACATCAGCCTCATCAACACCCACGCCACTGGAACCCGGCAGGGCGATATTGAGGAATGCAAGGCCATCCGCGCTGTCTTTGCCGACTGCCCCAAAACCTTTGTCAACAACACCAAGTCGCTCATCGGGCACGCCATGGGCGCGGCAGGCGTGCTGGAACTGGCAGGCAACCTGCCAGCTTTTACTGACCACATGGTGCATCCAACCATCAACCTTGACGAGCTGGACCCGGAGTGCGCTCTGCCCAATCTGGTTTCTGGTGAGACCCGCGAACTGCCGCAGGTGGACTCCATCCTGAACAGTTCCTTTGGCATGGTGGGCATCAATTCTGTTTTGGTTGTCAAGAGATTTCTGGCGTGAGCCGTGCCGCTATGGTAGATTGCCCGGCTTGAACGCTCTTTTTTCCCGCTTTTTTCAAGGACCTGTATCATGAACCGAGACGACATCAAGGACGCGCTGCTGGAGATTATTGGCGATATTGACGAAGAGGCGGATCTGGATGCGCTGGACGCTGACAAGCCGCTTCGCGACCAGCTTGATCTGGATTCCATGGACTTTCTGGACATTGTGATGGAACTGCGTAAACGCTACAAACTGCAAATCCCGGAAGACGAGTATCCAGAACTCATCACCCTGAACAGCTGTATCAAGTATCTGGAACCCAAGTTGCGCGAGATCTGACGCGCCCGCCTCACCCTGCCGCCATGGCTGCCGATTACCAGCTTGTCATTATTGGCGCCGGTCTTTCCGGCTTGGCGGCAGGCATCCGCGCCGCCCGCTTCGGCGCAAAAACCCTGATTGTGGAACAACACCACCGCGCAGGTGGTCTGAATTCCTGGTACACACAGGCAGGCCGCCTGCTGGAAAGCGGTCTGCACGCCATGACCAACTGCGTGCCGCCAGAGCGCAAAAAAGCGCCGCTGAACCTGATCTTCCGTCAGTTGAACCTGTCTCGGCGGGAATTTCTCATACAGGAACAGTGGACCAGCGAAATCGTGTTTCCCGGCGCAAGCCTTGCCTTTGCCAATGATCCAGCGCTCCTGGCCGCTGAAGTGGAACGCCAGTTCCCTGGCTCTGGCCCTGCCTTTCAGTCTCTGCGCGAGGCCATGACTGCCTTTGATCCCTACAAGCCCGCGCCTTGGCAGTCGGCGCGGGCCTTTGTGCTTGCCCATCTGCGCGAGCCGCTTTTGGCGGATATGCTGCTCTTGCCGCTCATGCTCTACGGCAATGCGGAAGAGCACGACATGGCGCTTTCCGCCTTTGTCATCCTGTTCCGGGCCGTGTTTGAGGAGGGACTCTTCCGGCCTGCGGGCGGTATTCGCGGTCTGCTGGACCTGTTGCTTCGCCAGTATGCAAACTTTGGCGGTGAGATCCGCTTTCAGGCAGACGTGGAAGCCCTTCTGACCAAGGGCGACCGGGTCACAGGACTGCGTTTGGCCGACGGCACGGCAATTTCCGCTGAGGCGGTCATCTCCACTGCAGGTCTCCCGGAAACCATGCGCCTGACTGCTGGCGCTCCTCTCCAATGGCCGCAAACCGCCTGTGCCTGTTGCGGAGCCATGAGCTTTACCGAGACCATCTCTGTTTTGCCGGAAAGCGCCCGTGAAAGCGTGCGGCAGGATCGCACCATGATCTTCTACCATCAGGGTCAGCGCCTGCGCTATCAGAGGCCAGACGCACTGCAGGACGCTTCCTGGGGCATCATCTGCTTTCCCGAACACTTTGGCGACGCCCAAGCGGCAGAGAGTGAATTTTCCGTGCGGGTGAGCAATCCAGCCTCTTTTCTGCTTTGGCAGGAACTGCGGGCGCAGTCCGCAGAAGCCTACCGGCTCGCCAAGCAGCAGTGCCGCACCGAAGCTGTGGCAGCCAGCGAAGCCTATGTCGGTTCTTATACGGGGCACACGCTCCATCAGGACACCTTCACCCCGCTGACCATTGCCCGCTTTACGCGCAAGGCTGGCGGGGCCATCTACGGCAGCCCGGTCAAGGTGGCGAGTGGCGAAACGCCCTGGACCAACCTCTTTCTTGCTGGCACAGACCAGGGATTGGTGGGCATTGTGGGAGCCATGATGAGCGGGATCAGCATTGTCAACCAGCGGCTCTTGCGTTGACCTGCCAGCCACTGTCCATAGTATCCGCCTTCCTGTCATTCTGAAGCGCGAAGCGCTGAAGGTTTCCAGCGCGACTTTTCAGCGAAGCGGTAAAAGGAGTGCGGTGAAAGCAGTCATGGAGCATACCGGGAAGACGGCAAGAGATGGACTTTTACCGTGCTTTGCACTGAAAGACTTTTACCGTGCTTCGCACTGAAAAGTCGCTTCATTCAGCATGACATACAAAGCGAAAACGGAAACCCCCTAAAGCCGTTTTTGCCGCGACAGGCTACGTGGCAGATTCCAGTTGTACTGCACTGCCAGTATCCTGATCAGCACGACGGTTGCGGTGCAGAGCGGGATCGAAAGCGCATCCGGCAAGTGTCCCCGGCAGGCAATATAGAGAAGCGCACCTGCCAGGGATGCGCTGGCATAAATCTGCTTGACCAGAATAAAGGGCATTTCCTGCGCCAGCACGTCGCGGATCAGACCACCTCCCACGCCGGTGGCCATGCCGACAAAGACCAAAAGAAAAGTGTTGCCAGCCATGTTGACAGACACTGCTGTCTTGATGCCAATCACCGTGAAAATGCCCAGTCCCAGCGCGTCAAAAAAGTTCATTACCCGCTCGTAGCGGTTCAGCCACTTTCCGGAAAGCACGTATGTGTTCCGGTAAACCACCAGAAACAGCGTCAGACTGGTCGCCAGGGCCAGGAAGGCATACACTGCATTTTCAAACATTTTGGGCGGATGAATGCCCAAAATCAGATCGCGGATCAAGCCGCCCCCCAGTGCAGTGGTCAGACCCAGGGACAGGACACCCATCAGGTCCATGTTCTTGCGGATGCCCACCAGAGCGCCTGAAGAGGCAAAAGCCGCAGTGCCGACCAACTCCACGCCCAAGAGAAAGGAATCTGTAAAGCTCATGAATAGCGCCCCAGACCGGACCAGCCCGAGCAAAGATGGACAAGTACCCTGAAAACCGGTACAAAGGGCAAAAGCCGGACCAGACTGACCGCGCCATTGGGACGCAGACAGAAGACAGGCACGATCACACTGCTTTCAACCATGGAAGACAACAAAAACACCGGTATCTCCTCTTCCGCCGCAAAACCGGCAGAATCCCTGGAATCGCCCCGGCAGGGGGCTTTGACCCTTGTACTGACAGGCTTTGTTTACCTGATTTTCCACCTGCGACTGGGGCAGAGCATAGGAGCAAGCTGTGCCGCCACTTTGGGGCAAATGCTCCTGACCGCCCCCTACGCCATTGGTTTTACCTGTATTCTGGTGTATCTGCACCGTCGCATCTCCGGGCAAAAGGCACGCCCGCCCTGGACGCGGCTTCTGCGTATCTTTTTTACCATGGGCATCTGCTTTGCCCTGTTCTTTGCCCTGTACGAGTACGGCGGAGGCGATCCTTGGAACACGGAGGCGGCTAGCGCAGGCGGGTTTTGGGGGGATATACTCCAGAAGCTGCAGTAGCGTTAGGCATGAGAAAGGAACCCGGACCGATCACTGTGCCCGGGCTGGTGACAGAGTTGCAACCAGTCTGCACGCCGTCGCCCAGAATGGCCCCGAACTTGCGCAGACCGCTGTCCATCCTGCCCTCCGGCGTATTCACCATCACGTTGCCCGGCACAAAGCGCAGATTTGCGCATTTGGTCCCTGCGCCCAAATTGACCTCCCGACCCAGAATGCTGTCGCCCAGATAGGCAAAGTGGCCAGCCTTGGCCCCATCCAGAAAGACCGAGTGCTTGACCTCTGTGGCATGGCCAGCCACGCAACAGCGGCCAAGCACGCAGTTGCCCCGCAGATACGCGGCCTGACGGATTTCAGTCTGATCGCCGATGAGCGTCGGGGCCTTGATGAGTGCGCCTGACTCAATCAGCACGCCACGTCCAATCTTGATGCCGTTGCCCAGAAGAATCGCGCCAGCCATGATGACAGAAGCGCCGTCCAGCCTCTGGCCTTTTGCATCTTGCACCACCAACTCGCCCTTGTCAGTGCTACCGTACTCTATCGTCAGCCCGTCACAGGACAGGATCTGCCTGCCGTGGATAACGAGCGGCGCGGCCAGTGGCACGCCCCTGCCCAGTTCAGCAGGGAGCAACAGACCGTTTCCCTCTTCTGCAAGCTGTTTTTGGACATGGTTTTTCAAACCGGCAAGCGCCTGCCAGACCTGCTGGCAACCGGCAAAAAGATCAGCGTGGGTGGTGGCGTTCAAATCAAAAAAAGCGGCGGGGTCAAGCATGGAAGTCCTCCCTGTTCAGTGTGAAAAGCACGGGTAAGTGCAGACGATAGCCCCCGGAACCGGACGGCACAAGGAAAAAACAGGGGGCTTCATCCGTCCGCCAGCTTGCACCGGAAGAATCTGGCGTTTTGCTCGACCGGTTCGGCATTCGGGAAGCCTTTGCGAAGATGCAGGAACTCAAGCTGAAAATCGCCGCAGCGCCGGAGGACAAGGGTTACAACTGTTTTCATGATTTCTTTCCAAATCTATGCAAATCTCTCCAAA
>CAMNHX010000046.1 GCA_946539945.1 uncultured Desulfobulbus sp.
TCTTGCTCCTGAACGCGGTAGGAATCCCCCGCCTTCAGGCGGGGGAGGATGTCAAGCAGCCTCCTCTTTTTCTTAACCCCTTTCCCAGACAGGCAATAAGGCCCACAGGAAACCCATGACACAGAACGCAATTCAACCCGCCCAGGCAGCGGAAGAAGGCAGTTTTGCCAAACTTTTTGAACAGGAAGACTCCAGCTACAATAAAGTCATCAGTGTAGGAGATGTTGTACTCGGCACCGTCGTGGATCTGGCCGGCGAAGACGTCATTATTGATGTTGGTGAAAAATCGGAATGCCGCATCCCGATTTCAGAGTTCCGGCACGAAGACCCGGAACGGGAAATCGCCATTGGCGACGAGTTTGAGGTCTTTGCGGAAAAACGCGACGAAAACGGCGGTTTGGTGCTTTCCCGCGAAAAAGCCATTGCCATCAAGGTCTGGGAACAGATTGCCCGCATTCAGGAAGAGGACGGCACTATTGAGGGGCGCATTGAGAGTCGCGTCAAGGGCGGTATGTCGGTGGACATCGGCGTTCCAGCCTTCCTGCCCTACTCCCAAATCGATCTGCGGCCTGTGAAGGATATGGACGCACTGATCGGGCAGACCTACCAGTTCAAGATTCTGAAGTTCAACCGCAAGCGCAACAACGTGGTCATCTCCCGCCGGGTCATTCTGGAGGAGGAGCGGGCTGCGCTGCGCGAGCAGATGCGCAACACCCTTCAGGAAGGGCAGATTATTCGTGGCGCCATCACCAATATCACAGACTACGGCCTTTTCATCGACCTGGGCGGCATGGACGGTCTCTGCCACATTACCGACCTGTCCTGGGGCCGGGTGTCCCATCCTTCCAAGCTCTACAACGTGGGCGAGGAGCTTGAGGTCAAAATTCTGAAGTACGACAAGGACGCCAACCGCATTTCCCTGGGGGTCAAGCAGCTCAAGGCTGATCCTTGGGAGAAGGTGCCTGAACTGTACGCGCCGGGAGCGCGGATGCCGGGCAAGGTTGTCTCCATCACTGACTACGGCGTCTTTGTGGAACTGGAGGAAGGCGTTGAAGGTCTGGTGCATATCTCTGAAATGAGCTGGTCCAAGAAACCCAAGCATCCGTCCAAGATGGTGGGCGTGGGCGACACCATTGACGTGCAGGTGCTGAAGGTTGAAGCAGACACCAAGCGCATTTCCTTGGGCATGAAGCAGCTCCTGCCCAACCCTTGGGATGTGGTGGAAGAAAACTATCCTGTGGGTGCGATCATTGAGGGCAAGATCAAGAACATCACCGACTTCGGCATTTTCATCGGTATTGAGGAGGGTATTGACGGCCTGATCCACGTTTCCGACCTGTCCTGGACAGAGCGCATCAAGCATCCTTCTGAAAAGTATGCCAAAGGTGACACCATCCGTGCGGTGGTACTCAAGATTGACAAGGAAAACGAGCGCTTCTCCCTGGGCGTCAAGCAGCTTGAGCCAGACCCCTGGCAGGCTGCAGTCACCAAGTATCCCATTGGCACCACTGTTGAGGGCGCAATCACCAATGTGACGGACTTCGGCATCTTTGTCCAGCTTGAGGAAGGTATTGAAGGTCTGGTACACGTCTCCGAGATTTCAAAGGACAAGGTCAAGACTCCGGTTGATATGTTCAAGGTGGGAGACCGCTTGCAGGCCATGGTTATCAACGTTTCAGCCAATGACCGGAAAATTGGCCTTTCCATCAAAGCCCTACAGGAAAAGGAGGAAAACAACGGCGTGGTTCCTGAAGAATACATGCCCAAAGCACAGGAAGGTCCTTCGACGCTGGGCGACCTGTTGAAAGCCGCAGCCGAAGAAAATGCCCAGAAGTAAACCAGTGCTGAAGGTTCTGGAAGGGGCTGGTTGTTGCCGTGCCCCTTCCTGCAACCGCAGCGCTGGTAAAGGAAGAGAGGTATGCTCAAGCGTGAGCTGGTTAACGCTGTCTCACAACGACTTGGTAATTACTACAAACAGGATATAAGTCAGGCTGTAGATATTATTCTGGAAGAGATTGCGCAGGCTTTGAGCGAGGATCGACGGGTTGAAATCCGGAGTTTCGGCAGTTTTGCTGTCAGGCAGCGCAAGCCGCGCTTGACCAGAAATCCCAGAACCGGAAAAATAATGCACATTCCGGCAAGGAAAACGCTCCACTTCACCATGAGCAAGTCGCTGAAGCAAGACTTGATTGAGCACAATGCGCAAGACCAGTCGTTAGACGACACGTAGCCAGAGAAAACCGGTTTCCTGCAAGGGAAACCGGTTTTTTTGCCTGTTCTGAACGGTTCAGAACAGATCGCAGGAACCCTTGCCCTTGCGCAGGACTTCGGGCCTGTCATCATCCACCAGAGAGACCACGGTTGAGGGTTCAGGCGTCAGTTCTCCACCGTCCACAATACCGTCAACCAGCTTGCCGAACAGGTCTTCCGCATCAAGGGCGTCACGCACCAGGGCTTCTCCTCCTTCCTCATGGGCGCTGGTGTTGAGTACAGGATTGCCCAGAGCGGCAATCAGGGCCAGGCAGATGGGCGAGTTGGGTACGCGGATGCCCACAGTCTTCTGGCGGGTGAGCATGATCTTGGGTGTCAGCTTGGTGCCGGGCAGCACAAAGGTATAGGGACCAGGCAGACAGCGGCGCATGAGGCGATAGGCCTTGTTGCCCACGTGACCATAGGCGCTGATGTTCGTGAGCGAGTCGCACATGAAGCTGAAGGGCTTGTCCTTGGCGCGGTGCTTGATCTGGTAGATTCGCTTGACTGCCTTCTGGTTGAAGATGTCGCAGCCTATGCCGTACATGGTGTCGGTCGGATAGCAGAGTACACCGCCAGAACGCAGGATTTCGGCAGCCTGTTCAATCAGCCGCGCCTGGGGATTTTCCGGGTTGATGCGCAGTATTTTACCCATATTTGCACCTCTCAAAGGTCCTCGTAGCGGCAGGGCCTGTCTGTTTTGCGTCGCCTCATGTGGCTGTTCCTGCCTGCGCAAGGCAGGCCCGGTATTTTCTTTTCACGACAAACGTGCTATTGTAACCGATTCAACTGTTCAGCCATAGGGAACCTTGCAAAATAGTCGGCAGACTGGATTGCCTTTTTTGTAACCTACCTGTTTTTCACGATTGTACCTGCGCGGATGAGCGTACATTTTGAATTTTTCAAGGTTCCCCGTACAGGCAAGAGATTGTTTTTACCGCACAGAGGAGAAATCTTCCATGACTCCCACTGAAATACCCATGGCACTGACCTTTGACGACGTACTCTTGATGCCTGGGGCCTCTTCCGTTCTGCCTTCCGATGTGGATCTGACCACCAGGCTGACGCAAAACATCACCCTGAACGCGCCACTCTTGAGCGCAGCCATGGACACCGTGACCGAACACCAGACCGCCATTGCCATGGCCCGGGAAGGCGGCATCGGCATTATCCACAAGAATATGAGCATTGCCGAGCAGGCGCGGGAAGTCGAGCGGGTCAAGAAGTCGGAATCCGGCATGATCGTTGACCCGATTACAGTCAACCGCAACCAGAGCGTGGCAGAAGTGCAGGAAATCATGGCCAACTACCGTATTTCCGGTCTGCCGGTGCTGGACAACGGCAAGTTGGTGGGTATTGTTACCAACCGCGACCTGCGCTTTGTCTCTGATCCGGAACTGCGGGTCAACGACGTGATGACCAGCAAAAATCTGGTGACTGCGCCAATGGGTCTTGATCAGGCGCATTCCAAGGCGCTCCTGCACGAGCATCGCATAGAAAAACTCCTGGTTGTGGACGAGGAAGGCCGTCTTCAGGGTCTGATTACCATCAAGGACATTGAAAAGGTGCGGCAGTACCCCAATTCGGCCAAGGACAGCATGGGACGCCTTTTGGCAGGAGCAGCCATTGGCGTGGGGCCGGATATGCTGGACCGCGTGCAGGCCCTGGTCAGGGCCAAGGTGGACGTGGTGGTGCTGGACTCTGCCCACGGCCATTCGGCAGGCATTCTGAAGGCAGTGCGGGAAGTCAAGTCCGCCTTTCCTGACCTCCAGCTCGTGGCTGGCAACGTGGCCACTGGCGAGGGCACTATCGCCCTGATTGAGGCTGGTGTGGATGCGGTCAAGGTGGGCGTGGGGCCTGGCTCCATCTGCACCACCCGCATCGTGGCAGGCGTGGGCGTGCCCCAGCTCACGGCAGTACACGACTGCGTACAGGCAGCCGCAAAGCACGGCATTCCGATTATCGCTGACGGCGGCATCAAGTTTTCCGGCGACATCTGCAAGGCCATTGGCACAGGCGCCAACGCGGTCATGGTGGGTTCGCTTTTTGCCGGTACTGACGAAACACCAGGTGAAACCTTCCTGTATCAGGGACGCAAGTACAAGGGTTATCGCGGTATGGGTTCCATTGGCGCGATGAAGGAAGGATCCAGCGACCGCTACTTCCAGAGCAAAAGCAGCAAGCTCGTGCCTGAAGGCATTGAAGGCAAGGTTCCCTATCGCGGTCCCATTGCCGAGGTCATTTACCAGCTTTTGGGCGGTCTGCGCTCCGGCATGGGCTACACAGGAGCCGCTACCATTAAGGAGTTGCAGGAAAAGGCCCGCTTTGTGCGCATTTCTTCTGCGGGTCTGCGCGAATCCCATGTCCATGACGTCATCATCACCCGCGAAGCGCCCAACTACCGTACCGAGGGCCTGTAAATGCCATGACAGCAGAGACCCAGAAAATCCTCATCCTTGACTTTGGTTCGCAGACCACCCAGCTTATTGCCCGCCGTATCCGTGAGCAAAAGGTGTACAGCGAAATTCATCCCTACACCATGCCCCTGGATAAACTGAAGGTGCTACGGCCCCAAGGCATTATCCTGTCGGGCAGTCCAGCCAGCGTCTATGACGACGATGCGCCAGAATGCGATCCCGGCCTTTTCGAACTCGGTGTGCCGGTTCTGGGTATCTGCTACGGCGCACAGTTAATGACCCGTCAACTGGGAGGGCGGGTGGCCAGCGCGGAAAAGCGCGAATTTGGCAAGGCGGAATTGACCATTCAAAAGTCGGAAGGCATTTTTTCTGGTTTGAGGGCCGCGCCTGCAGGGCATCAGGTCTGGATGAGCCACGGTGATCGCATTGAGGAGCCAGCGCCAGGCTTTGTCATCAGCGCCACGAGCGCCCATTCGCCAGCAGCAGCCTTGCAGCACACGGAAAAGCCCTTTTTTGCGGTCCAGTTCCATCCTGAAGTGGCCCACACCGTGATCGGCACGGACCTGCTGAAAAACTTTGTCTTTGGTGTTTGCGGCTGCAAGCCCTCCTGGACCGTGCAGTCCTTTATCGAGAGCACAGTGGCAGCCATTCGGGCGCAGGTAGGCGAGGCCAAGGTTCTCTGCGCCCTGTCCGGCGGGGTGGACTCTTCAGTGACAGCCGCCTTGGTACACCGCGCCATTGGCAGCCAGCTCACCTGCATCCATGTGAACAACGGCCTGATGCGCAGTGGCGAATCCGACGCGGTTATCCGCTTTTTCCGCAGCCAGAACACAGTGCAGCTTGTGGACATTGACGCCACTGACTTCTTTTTGGGGCGGCTCAAGGGTGTGACCAGCCCGGAAGAGAAGCGCAAGATCATTGGGCACGGCTTTATCGAGATCTTTGAGCGCGAGGCCAAAAAGCTGGAGGCTGTCCGTTTTCTGGCGCAGGGCACGCTGTACCCGGATGTGATCGAGTCTGTGACCTTTCGCGGCAAGGCTCCCATCAAGTCGCACCACAACGTGGGCGGCTTGCCGGAGCGCATGAACCTGCAGCTGATTGAACCGCTCCGCGAGCTGTTCAAGGATGAAGTACGGCTTTTGGGGCTGGAACTGGGTCTGCCCAAAGAGGCGGTCTTCCGCCAACCTTTCCCGGGACCTGGTCTGGGAATCCGCATCATGGGCGAGATCACGGCGGAACGGCTGGAGGTGTTGCGCCAGGCTGACGCCATTGTGCTGGCAGAGATGAAGGCTTCCGGCTGGTACGACAGGGTTTGGCAGTCCTTTGCCGTGCTTTTGCCCATCCGCACGGTAGGTGTCATGGGCGATGGTCGTACCTATGAAAACGTGGTGGCGCTTCGCGCTGTGGACAGCAAGGACGCCATGACCGCTGACTGGTCGCAACTGCCTTACGAGCTTTTGGGCCGCATCTCCAACCGCATTATCAACGAGGTGCGCGGGGTCAACCGGGTGGTGTACGATATTTCCTCCAAGCCGCCTGCGACGATTGAGTGGGAGTGAAAGTCCAAGACTTTGTGGCACAATGGCTTGCCACTTTTGGACGAGGAGTACCCAGGGCAGTCATGCAGAGCCGCGTCACTGGAGGACGCAACCTGTGGCATATCTGCACTTGGGGGCAGGTTCCCTGCCTGGAAGGGGATACGGCGCGTCAGGCTTTTGATGCCTTGCCCTGTACGCCTGTCCTGCAATACCGTGAAAGCGCTCGCCGTGTTGAAACTGTCGGCAAACCTCTTGCCACAGACTTGGAAATGGAGACCGGTGTCTCTACAGATGTTTATATTGTGGATGCTGATTTCACGTGGACCTATGTCCATACCCATGAAGAGGACTGTGGACCGTACTTTTGCGCTTTGCCCCATACCTGAAGCTTGCAAGGTGTAACCAGACAGAACCATGAATATTTTGATCCTGAACGGCAGCCCGAGAAAAAACGGCAATACTGCCGCAATGGTACAAGCCTTTGCAGAATCTGCTGCAAACCGGCATCAAATCACCAGAATAGACGTGTGCGCAAAGCGTATCGCTGGCTGCATGGCCTGTGAGTACTGTCACACCAAAGGCAAGGGCGTCTGCGTGCAAAAGGACGATATGCAAGAGGTGTATGCAGCCTTGGCAGAAGCGGAAATGCTGGTCCTGGCCTCGCCCATCTACTATCACGGTCTTTCCGGGCAACTCAAATGCACGATTGATCGTCTGTATGCGGCGGCCTATCCCCAGAAGCCCGCCAAACTGCAAAAGGTCGCCATGATCCTGTCCTCTGGCGACGCGGATATGTATGAGGGAGCGCTATTCTCCTTCAAAGGCGACTTCCTGGACTACCTTGGTTTGGAAAATATGGGTGTTTTCACTGCGCATGGCGCAGAAAACAAGTCGTTGGCAAAACTTGCGGAGCTTCGTGCCTTTGGGGCCAGCCTTTGAGAGGAAATCTGAAGGCTTGATTGATCCCGTGCATGAAGCAAAAGTTCTTGATACACCCAGGAGAGGCTTGAAAACCCACGTTAAAACTCTTGGTTTTTCTTTTGAACCTGTTGGATATATTGATTTACTCCTTCCTCATTGGAGGCTACAGCAAGCGAAAGAGGCGCATTCAGAAAAGAGACTGCACCATCACCCAAACAACAACCGGAAAACACTTATGATTAAAACAGCCATTTATGTAGATGCGGAAAATATCAAAATGAGCGGCGGCTTCGGTATGCGCTACGACGTGCTGGTGGATCTGGCCAACAGCGGCAACTCCATCATGCTGCGCGCCAACTGCTATATTGCAGAGGATCACGAGCGCATCAAAACCGATCCAGAATACCGTCAAAAAACCTACAGCTATCACAATATTCTCAGACAGTGCGGCTTCCGTGTCATCAAAAAATATGTGCGCCGCTACACGGACGAAGAGGGCAACGTGACCAGCAAGGCCAATTCCGATATGGATTTGGCCATTGATGCGTTGGGGCAGTCCAAAAACACTGACCGGGTCATGCTACTCACCGGTGACAGCGACTTTGTGCGTCTGGTACCTGCCCTGCAAAATCAGGGCTGCCGGGTGGAAGTCATCGGTTTCAACAACGTGTCCAAGGAGTTGCGAGAGGTAGCGGATTCCTTTATTTCCGGCTTCCTTATTCCAGGTCTTTTGCCCTACACCAGCGCCACGCCGGAAGAAGAACCTTGGCTGCGCGGTTCAGTGGCCAACTATAACGTGGATCGCGGCTTTGGTTTTTTCCGCTATTACCGTCTGGATGCCGAAGGTCTGCACCCGGAAAGCGTGTTTTTCCACCATTCGCAGGCCAGTTCGCCGTCCCACCTGTTTCAGGATCCCTACCGCGTTTTTGAATTCCACATCACGGAAACCGAAGTTGCTGGCAGCAGCCGCACCGAAGCACGGGACATCCGTCTGCTCCGGGAAAGCTGAAACGCGGAAAGGAGGCGACATCATGAACCTGTCTGACGCTTTGCTGCTGGCGGGTGACGTTGGGGCCACCAAGACCACACTGGCATTGTACAACGTTTCAGCCCTGGACCAGCCCGACAGCCAGCCTGTGCGAGAAGAAACCTTTCGGAATCGCAGTTTCTCCTGCTTTGATGATGTGCTTGCCGTCTTTCTCGGCATCGGGAATCCGGCGCCGCCCTATGCCTGCATCGGCATTGCCGGACCGGTTCTGGATGACACG
>CAMNHX010000047.1 GCA_946539945.1 uncultured Desulfobulbus sp.
AATATAGCGATGCAACTGGACCTGTCAACCAGTTTTGCAAGGGTCCTGAATCCTAAAGGTGACCGGGCTGCGCGGCAATCCCAGCCTTTCCGGGCAGGGAAGGAAAGCGCAAACCAGCTTGCCTTTTGCCTTGTCTTTGCCTGTTCTTACCTGCCTGCTGCCCGGTCCGCCAGAACCCGCATATTCTCGCGCACCTGCCGGTATTCCTCGAGGCTCAAACCCGCGCCCAGAGCCACTTTTTCCGCCATTTCAGCACTCAAGAAGTCATCCGGCTCATGGGCGTCCGAGTCAACACTCAAAAGCGCTCCAGCCTGCCGGGCAATATTTGCCACATGACCGTTGGTCAGGCTGTGGCCGCCCCGTCCGGAAAGCTCCAAGACAACACCCTTTTCCGCTGCAAGCCGGGCTTCTTCCAGCGTGATGAAGCCCGGATGCGCCAGAATGTCCACGCCTGCCTCCAGCGCGGCCCGGTTGGTTCCAGGCGCAACCGGTTCAACCGGAGTTTCGCCATGCACCACCACGAGTTGCGCCCCCAGTTGACGGCAGGCGGTGACAAGACCCGCAATCAGCGGCGGCGGCACGTGTGTGAGTTCCACGCCTGCAATCAGCCGTGTCTTGTTGACCCTGTTCAGGTCTTTGGCCACGCGCACAAGGTTGGGAATCAGGATGCCAATGTTGGAGGCGTCGGCGTGATCGGTAATGGCAATGGCTTCATAGCCCAGCACTTCAACCCGGCGCACGTGTTCGGACGGCACTAAAGCGCCGTCACTGAAAAAGGTATGGGTATGCAGATCAATCATGGCTTCATACTCTGAAAAGGGGGAGAAAAGTCTGTGCAGGAGGGAAGCGGCGCAGACGCCTGTTGTCTGTTATGCGCTTATCCCAGGCAGGCTGCGATCTGTTCTGCAATCCGGTCCTGGGTCAGACCGTCGCAGGGGATGGTCAGGTCCGCGTAACGTTGGTACAGGGGCTGGCGCTCGGCAAACAGCTCGGCAAAGGTCTGGCTGGGCGCTTTGGCAATGCCCCGGGAGGCAAAGTTGTGGATGCGCCGCAGGAGTTCGGGAAAGCTGGTCTGCAAGAACACGATGCGGGAAGAGTCCTGCAAGTGGCGCATGGCCCTTTCGCTGTAGGCAGCGCTGCCGCCGGTTGCTATCACGTGGCAACGCAGCTCAAGGCGGCAGATTTCCTCTTCCTCGATCTGGCGCAGGCCCAGATGGCCATGCGTCTCCAGCAATTCCTGCAAGGATTTGCCCTGGTTCAGCTGGATGAGCAGATCCGTGTCCACAAAGGCCCGGGACAGGTTTTTGGCCAGAATGACGCCAATGGTGCTTTTGCCAGCGCCGGGCATACCGATCAGGGTGATATTGCTCTTGTCCATGCCAAAAGAAAAGGCCGCCCGGATGCGCTCCGGGCGGCCTTTTTGCGTCCGTCCTTACTTTTGATCACTGAAATGCTTGAGGAAAAATTCACTGTCCGCAGGAGACAGGTCAAAGCGGACAAGCGCCTTGTTGATGACCTTGGCGCGATCCTGGGTCGGGTCAGCCTGCATGGCCTCTGACACAAAGGTGATGGCGCTTTTCAGTTTGTCCGAGCGGTTGTTGAGTGGGGATTCACCAGCCATAGGATACCTCGTTGATGTTGGTTGAAGAAAAAGTACCGTTTGCGTTTATACCCGATTGCCTGCCTCCAGACAAGGCAGGTGAATGAAAAGTCCCTGTTGTTGGGGAAGGCGGCGCTGGCAACAGAGGGGACAGGTCTTTTTCCGCTTTTGCACGGCAACCTGCAGTTTTTTCATCTGGGACCGGATGCCTGGCAAAGCGACCTTTTCCGCAGACTACCCTTCCCCCGGAAAGATCTTGCCCGGGTTCATGATGCCCAAGGGATCCAGCGCGTTCTTGATGACCCGCATGGCGTCCAGCGTGTCTGCGTCCACATTGAGTCCGATGAAGGGCTGCTTGGCAAGACCTATGCCGTGCTCTCCGCTGATGGCCCCACCCAAGGCGACAGCGCGGCGGAATAGGGCGTCCAGCGCGGCATCCACGCGTTCCTGCGTGCCGGGAAGGCGCAGATCCACCATGAGGTTGACGTGGATATTGCCGTCGCCAGCATGGCCAAAGTTGATGATGGGCACGCCATAGCGCTGGGAAATCTCTGCCAGGGCGCGGATCATCTCCGGGACCTGGGCGCGGGGCACTACGATGTCTTCGTTGAACTTGTCTGGCCCCAGCTTGCGCAGGGCAGGACTCACACTGCGCCGCACCTGCCAGATGGCTTCAGCTTCTGCCTCGCTGGCGGCAATCCGGGCTTCCTTCAGCCCCAAGGGCTGCACAAGCAGGCTTATCCGCTCAAGTTGCGGCCCCAACTGTTCCGCTTCACCGTCCACCTCAATGATCAGCAGGGCCTGACAGTGTTCCGGCAGGGCCACGCCCGGCAGATGGCGTACACAGTCAATGGCAGCGGCATCCATGAACTCCAGCGTGGTCGGCACGATGCGATCCCGGATGATGGCAGAGACCGCCAGAGCCGCGTTTTCAATGCGGTCAAAGGCAGCCAGCATGGTCCTGCGGGCCGCTGGTTTGGGCAGAAGCCGCAGGATGGCCGCAGTCACAATGCCCAAGGTTCCCTCCGAGCCGACAAAGAGCCTGGTCAGATCGTAGCCCACCACGTTTTTCACGGTCCGGCCTCCGGTACGGATGACCTTGCCTGTGGGCAAGACCACGGTCAGGCCCAGCACATAGTCCCGGGTGACACCGTACTTCACGCAGCGCGGACCGCCCGCGCATTCCGCAATGTTGCCGCCCAAAGTGCTGAAGGCTTTGGAGGCCGGGTCGGGCGGATAGAACAGACCCTGCACCTCCACTGCCTCCTGAAAGGCAGCAGTGGTCACTCCAGGCTCAACCACTGCCAGCATATTGTGGGGATCAATTTCCAGAATGCGGTTCATGCGGGTCAGCGTCAGCACAATCCCGCCCTGCACAGCCAAAGCGCCGCCGGAAAAGCCGCTGCCCGCGCCTCTGGGCAAAACCGGAATGCGCTCTGCCGCTGCCAGCCGCACAATGGCTGCCACTTCCTCTGTGCTGCCCGGCCAGACCACGACATCCGGCAAAAAACGGCGCTGGGTGGCGTCAAAGGCATGGGTTGCCAGCGCGGCCCGGCTGTCTGCCACGTGTTCTGTGCCTGCAATCCGGCGCAGTTCGGCAAGGATGGTCGCGTCCATCAGGGCTGTTTGTCCAGGATGAGCAGGGGGCGTTGTTCCGGGTCAGCGCTGCGGACCACAAGCTGGTTGAAGGGGATCTCCCAGTTGTTTTCAGTGCAGCAGTCCACGCACCAGCCCTCCAGAGCGCGGTGCAGCCGGTAGTAGAGGGGCGCCAGACCACCGTCAAACTCCAGGGACACGAACAGATCCAGGCTGGAAGGGGCGATCTTGCTGAAGGAGCAGTTTACAGCCAGACAGGAGGCAGCATAGCCCTCATCGTCCAGCTTCTGCTGCAGCCAGGCGCGCAGGGTATCGGGAATCTGCCGGACAATATCTGCTTGCAGGGAGTAGGACAGGCCCAGGGTCGTGTTGACCATGAAACGCTGTGAAAGGTTGGTGGCAGCCATCCCCAGAAAGGCGAGAGTGGGATAGGTAGTGGTCATGCCGGTCCCCACCCTGACCACACAGACCTGCTCCACAGAGAGACTGATGACCTGAACCACGCTGTCACCCGCCAGCTTCAGATAATCGCCCTTTTTGCAGGGGAACCAGGGTTCCTCCAGATCGTAGGGACGGGACACATGGTCAAAGATGCGCTCTATGGGCATCCGCCGCACCTGTTCCAGCGCTGGGTTGGAGAGGCGGCAGTACAGGCCGATGTTGTCCACCCGCCAGGGTAGGCCGTCCAGGACCACGCGCTCTCCTTCCCGCACTGGTCCCATGTTGAGCAGCATCAGGGAGCGCTGCCACTGGTGCGGCATGGTCTGGCGCAAGGCCCACAGCAGACCCAGCCCGAAGAGCACCAGCAGGCTGATCATGAAGCCGTCTGCCACGATGACAAACATGGCCAGCAGGGCGATCAGGGCGAGGATGAAGGAGAGGAAGGGCGCAAAAACAAAGAGGAAACGTCCGGCCAGACTCGGCTGACCGTTGGGCGCAGTGGGCAGACGCCGCGCCAGCAGGAGGAAAAACAGGCGGGCCAGGGCAAAAGTAAAGACAAAGATCAGCAGGCTCAAGAGCAGAAAGATGCCCCGGGTTTCAAAGAAGTTGTGCAACCTTCCCTTGTCTCCAACCCCGGAGGACAGGGCATGAAAGTCCATGCGTGCCACTTCCAGCTTGCTGTTGAGGCGGCTGTATTCAGTTTTCCAAGTGTCCAGCAGGCTGTCCAGTTGCCTGTTCATGGTTTTGTCCTTGCTGATCTGGCGCAGGGCAGTCAGATTGTCCACCGCCTCGCCCGCACTTTTGGCCTGCCTCTCCAGCAGCTCAATCTGTTCCCGCAGGTCTGCCTTTTGCCTTGTGGTGGCGGTCAGGGCACGCATTTCCTTGACCATGGGTTCAAAGAGGGCGGCCAGTTCCTCCTTCCAGTTGAACTTGGTCGGTGCGGCTGTGGGATGAAAGAGGGACAGCTCCACACCCGTGGCGATTCGCTCAAAGTCACGTCCAGACTCGTCCAGCCGCTTGCCCAAGTTTTCCAGGTTCAAGGAGAGCGCTGTAGCGCCCTCGGTTTGGGGATTGCGGGCAATCTCTGTCTTGATCCGGATGATTTCTTCCTGCAGGTTGGCTGCGTCCTTGTGTAATTCAGCCAACATGACCAGCTTTTCCCCAGGTGTTCTGACAGACGTCTCCGCCTTGCTGCTACCGCCCAAGGCAGAGGTGAAGGTTTGCAGGAAGCTGCTGTTGTCCGGGACTTCGGCAGGCTTGCTGTCCTGCCCTCCTTGCGCTTTCTGGCTGTCTTGCTGTTCTGGTTTGGGCTTGTTTTCCGGTTTTTCTGCCCGGAGTTCTGCCCGTCGACCGGGTCTGTCTCCGGCGTTCCTGTCCGGTTCCGCCGCCAGGGTCCAAGCGGGACAGAGCCAGAAGGACAAGGCGGCAAAGAGAAAAAGGGCGTGGAGTAAGCGGGTGTGTCTGTTCTGGTTCATCTGATATTTGGCGCGGAGACCCCGGCATTCATGCCGGGGAGGAAGCGCCCCTCCGTGTTGAGTGTTTTGAAGGTTTGTGATAAACAAGCTTTGCACGCGACAAATTCTGAACCTTCGCAAGCGTCTTCAAGGCAACGGCTCCCCAAAAGCACCAATACCAGCTTTGGCGGAAAGTTTCTGGCTCAAAAGACGCCTTAAAAACACCGTTTTCTTGTCCTGTTTGTGGCAGGCTTGCCCACGCTGACCTGAATGCAGGTCAAAACCTTGCAAGCCTTGGTTTCCTTTTCAGGCAATCAAGGGGCGCTGTAAACCGCCCCAATGTGGCAAGGCTCTCTGAACCTTGACCATAAAGCTCCGCCCGAAGGGCGGGGTTGTTTACGGGAGTAGCTGGAAGGGGACCTGAAACAGGATGCGCCGCATCCCGACTGGCGGGTCTTGCGGCGCGTATGGAAAACAGAGCCTGGAGATTCAGGGGGCAAGCCGGTCAATACGCCAGACGCCGCTGGCGTCGCGGCTGTACAGAAAACGGTCGTGCAGGCGGCTGGTCTGGCCGTGCCAGAATTCAATGGTTTCAGGAACTACCCGGAAGCCCCCCCAGAAGTTGGGCAGGGGAATTTCGCCGTTCAAAAACTTCTGTTTGAGCTTGTCAAACTCCTGCAGGAGAATTTGACGGGAAGAGATGACCGAACTCTGCTGCGAGACCCAAGCGCCCAGTTGGCTTTCCCTGGGGCGCGAGGCAAAGTAGCGGGCTGATTCCATCATGCTGACCTTGCTGGCAGTGCCGCAGATCACGACCTGCCGTGCCAGGCTTACCCAGGGGAAGAGCAGGGAGACGTTCTGATTTTCCCCGATTTCCTTGGCTTTTCTGCTGCCGTAATTGGTGAAGAAGACAAAGCCCTCCTCGTCAAAAAACTTGAGCAGGACCGTGCGCAGACTGGGCTTGCCGTCCTGGCCCACAGTGGCAAGACTCATGGCGTTGGGTTCAGCCAGTCCGGCCTTGCAGGCCTGGTCAAACCAGTGGGCAAACTGCTGCACCGGATCAGGGTTCAGGTCTTCTTTGGTGATGGGGGTGTCAGGGTATTCCTGACGAAATGTACTGATGTCCATAATACGCTGTAGAGAGAAAATGGGGATGGAACCGGAAGCACTGTCGCAACACAGGTCCGCAGACGGGCCGCCCTGTTGTAGATGTTTGCGCCTTTTTTTGCAACAGCAAGATGCAGCCCGCGCCAGAGGCGGAAAAGTGGGGGCAGGCGCGGCTGCCCGCCCTGTCCTGTTCTGGGGCGTCCAAACTTCCGCACTCTCCCTTCTCCTGAATGCCCCGAAACAACAGCGATTCCTCCCATGCACGACGACAACCCTGAAAACTTCAACCCCTATAGTCCACCCGAGGCTGATCTGACCGGGTCACAAACAGCCCGATCCGGAGCATCCGGGCATGGCGTCTGGCGCGACACCCCTGCCCGAGTTTCGCCGCAGCAAGGCTGGAGATGGATATGGACCGGGCCTTGGGTCTTTCTTGGCGAGTACCCGCTCTTTTCCGCGCTGTTCCTGCTGTTTTGCGGCGCTCTGGTTTGCTGGAGATACGTTCTTCTCGGCAACTGGATCACTGTTGGCCTCCACATCAACTTTTTGCTGTGTTTCGGTGCGGTCCCGCTGTTGACAGCTCCCCTCTTCCTGTTCGCCGGACGCCACATCGCAGGTCATAAAGGGGGGGGGCGCAAGCGCCTTTGGCCTTGCCTTGCTGCGCTCCCTACCCTTTTGCCCACTTTTTGCCGCTCTGGCGTGGCTCTACACCGACTACGGCCTTATCGGCGGCTTCCTGTACGAGTTGGCTCAAAGCGCACCGGATACTGTCCAGATTCCCGATCTCCTGCGCCTGATCCCCTTGGTCCTGCTGGCCTACATCCTGCCCATCCTCTTCTTTGTCCTGATGCTCTTTGTGCAGCTGGCTACGGCCCTGGCGATCATGGTCTGGCACAATCCTTTTGTTGCGCTGTCCCGGGCCACTGTGGCCTTGCTGTACAACTGGCCCGCCTTTACCTTGGCAGGTTTTTGCTTCTTGCTCCTGTGTATGGGGGGCATGGGAGCGCAGAAGGCGGTGATGGAACTGTTCACAGACAAGGAAACATGGATTGCCCAGTTCTGCTACTGGGTGCACGCCGTGCCAAGTTTGCTTGCGCTTCTGCTCTCCCCCTGCCTCATGGTTCGGGATCTGCTGTATGACTCGGAAAGCGCAGGGTCTCCTGCTCTGTAATCAGGATATGCAGTTTCATATCGTGCGCTTCCACTGGCAGGCGGACAGCCGCGTTTGCAAGCTGACAGGAAAAGGCCAACCCGACGCGCAGGGCCTGCGGCGCCCGGTTCGCCAGAAAGCGATCGTAAAAGCCGCCGCCATAGCCCAGACGGTTGCCTGCGCGGTCAAAGAGCAGACCGGGCAGAAGAACCATGTCCAGCCTGTCCGCCGGAAAGAGGCGGTCTTTTTGATACGGTGGTTCGGGAATGCCAAAAGCGCCGGGGCGCAAATCCGCCTGGTTGTCCAGGACAAGCGGCAGCATTGCCCGGCTTTCTGGCAGGGTCAGGGGGACGCACAGCACTTTTCCCTGTCCCCGGAGCAGGGGCCAGAGTGGCGCTGTGTCAACCTCGCTTCTGAAGGTGCAATAGACAAAGAGGCTTTGCGCTGCCGCTGTTTCTGGCAAGGCGCAGACCTGTGCGCAGATGACAGCGCTGGCCCGGGCGCGTTGCGCGGCAGACAGGGCATCCCGTGTTTTCCTGGCCTGACTGCGCAGGGTCTGGCGCACAGACTGGATTGATTCTTCCATGAGGACTCCTTGCAGGGGCTGGCTGTCTCAAAATGAAGCAAATCCAAAACCCGCATCCTCAACGTACAAGCATCTCCTGCCCGCCTTCCCGGTACTCCGCCTCCAGTCGGTCCAGTTCAGCCAGAAAGGCAGGCAGGAGTTCTGCTTCCGGCAGTTTCTTCCATAACTCACCCTTCCTGAACAGAATGCCCACACCCTTGCCGCCTGCAATGCCAATATCCGCTTCCCGTGCCTCGCCTGGACCGTTGACCACGCAACCCATGACCGCAACTTTCAGCGGAGCCTGCATAGTCTGCAGTTTCGCCTCCACCTGTTCAGCCAAGGCAAAGAGGTTGATGCAGGTCCGGCCACAGGTGGGGCAGGAGATCAGTTCTGGACCGCGCTCCCGGATGCGCAAGGCCCGCAGCAATTCCCAGGCTACGCGCACTTCCTCCACCGGGTCACGGGTCAGGGAGATG
>CAMNHX010000048.1 GCA_946539945.1 uncultured Desulfobulbus sp.
AAGTATGATGAATTTGTGTGGGCCTCCATCTTTCGTGCTGACGCTGCCAAGCGATTTGGTAAAGCCCACGTGACCTTGATTCCCATTTTACTCGCCAGACATGAAGAAGACATGAAGAAAACCAGACAAAACGCCGGACAGCCGCTCTCCTGACGTCGGTTATCCCGCACACTGGGCCTGCCGCTGCTGGTGAGGAAGGAACGCTTTCTTTTTCACGGCTCCGCATCATCATGGGTTTGGAACATTTTGAGTCCGCGCCAGACAGTATCCGCTCTCCAAAGTGTTGCAGAGAGCGGACTTTTTGTGTTTGATGCCGCGCTGGAAGACGAACTGGCTGCCCTGTGCATCCAAAACGGGCCAGACGCCTTCCCCGGTTCAGCGCAGGACTCCCTGAACGCTTGGGTTGCGGACAGAAAGGGCTGGTTGCGCAGGTTCTCGCTTTTTTTTGTAATGAATAACAGTAAAATCATAGATTTGTTTGCCGGATGCGGTGGAATGAGTCTTGGCTTTGAGCTTGCTGGATTCACACCTGTATGGGCTGTGGAGAAAGATGAATGGGCGGCAAACACATATAAATATAATCATAAAAATACCAGTATATATGTTGGTGATATAACAAAAATATCAGATCCGCAGAGAGCATTTGCTTGTGATCAGATTACAGGTATAATAGGAGGACCACCGTGTCAGGGGTTTTCCCTATCAGGAAACAGAGACACAAAGGATCCAAGAAACAGCTTGTTTATGGATTTTATCCGTTTTGTCAAAGTATTTTCTCCCTGTTTTTTTATTATGGAGAATGTGCAAGGCATTTTGTCAGCAAAAACCAAAACAGGAGAATATGTAAAAAATCTTGTCTGCTCGGTTGCTCAAGATGCCGGTTATAATGTTTGTATTTCCCTGTTGAATGCTGCTGACTACGGTGTTCCACAGGCAAGAATGCGGGTTTTTTTCATTGGTATTCATCATGAATATCCATTTAATCCTGTCATGTTGGCCCCTGAAAAAATCACAGAAAACAATCCTGTAACGTTGTGGGAGGCGATTTCTGATTTGCCTGAAATCGAAGCGGGACAAGGTGAAGAAAAGATGGAGTACAAATGCGCACCAAAAAATAACTATCAAATCTGGTGTAGAAGCCATTCCCTATTTGTTGAAAACCACGTTGCCATGCGTCACACCCCACGCCTTGTTGAACGTTTCAGATATATCAAACACGGACAGTCTTTGGCTGATGTACCGCAAGAACATATGCAAAGAAAACGGGGCAATGCCAGAGAAATAAGCGGAAAGGTCTATTCACAGAATAATATGAGACCCTTTCCTGATAAACCCTCCCCCACTCTTCCTGCAAGTTTCCAAAGCAACTTTATCCATCCTTTTTTCAATAGGAATTATACCGCCAGAGAAGGGGCACGAATTCAATCCTTTCCTGATACATATATTTTTAGAGGCAAAAGAACAACCATGTCCTGGGAGAGAAACCTGTCCCAATTCCAACAAATTGGCAATGCTGTACCCCCTCTGCTCGCAAAAGCCCTGGGACTCATGATAAAAAAGTATTTCGAGAATATTGAGTGGATGGAAAATATCCCTCAGCAGCATCCTGTTCAGTTGACACTATTTTGAAATAGGCTCCCTGTTGTTTCGCGCAGAGAGCAGACCTTTTCTCTTGAATGTCGCCTTGACCTCTGTCTGCCTGATTCCCTACAGAACACGCCTTGCCCATGCCTCTTGATTACGCCACTTTGGACTTGCTCCGTCAGGAAAACCCGGCCTGGCGGCTTTTGCGCGCCCAGCATACACCGCTCGTGGCCGCCTTTCTGCACCGGGTCTTTGTTGTGCCCGGACTCCGCGACCTGCCGCAGGCAGAGCTGGTTGGCGCTCTGGAAGATGAACTGGCAAAGCTGCGCATTCAGCACGGGCCAGACGCCTTCCCCGGTTCAGCGCAGGACTACCTGAACGACTGGGCCGCAGACGGCAAGGGCTGGTTGCGCAAGTTCTATCCGCCCGACTCGGACGAACCGCACTTTGATCTGACCCCAGCCTCGGAAAAGGCCCTGCTCTGGCTGGAAGGGCTGAACGAGCGCCGCTTTGTGGGCACTGAATCCCGCCTGCTGGTCCTCTTTGACCTGCTCCGCCAGATCTGCGAGGGCAGTCAGGCAGACCCCAAACTCCGCGTTGCTGCCCTGCATCGGCGGCGGGACGACATTGACTCCCACATTTCCCGCATCCTCTCCGGCGACGCGCCGCTTCTGGATGAGGCCCGCATTCGCGACCGTTTCCAGCAGTTTGTCCAGCTTGCCCGGGAACTGCTGGCTGACTTCCGGGAGGTTGACAGCAATTTCCGCACCCTGGACCGTGAGGCCCGCGAGCGCATCACCCGTTGGGCCGGAACCAAGGGAGCCTTGCTGGACCAGATTCTGAACGAGCGCGACGCCATTGCCGCTTCGGATCAGGGCAAGAGTTTTCAGGCTTTCTGGCAGTTTCTCATGTCGCCAGCCCGACAGGAAGAACTGGGATCCCTTCTGGAACAGGCCCTGTCCCTGCCAGCTGTCCAGAATATGCACCCGGATCCCCGGCTCTTGCGCATTCACTACGACTGGCTGGAGGCTGGAGAGCATACCCAGAGAACCGTGGCCCGGCTTTCCGGTCAGTTGCGGAAATTTCTGGATGACCAGGCTTGGCTGGAAAACCGTCGCATCATGGACATCCTGCACAACATCAAGAATCAGGCCCTGACCCTCCGCGACTGTGCGCCTCGCCAGAACTTCATGAGCATTGCCGACACCTCTCCCCAGGTGGATCTGCCTCTGGAGCGCCCCCTGTACCGGGAAACAGCCAAGGCCGCCTTGAGCGGCGAGGCAGTGGACGGCGGCAACGCGGATCTGGATCTGTCCGCACTCTACGCCCAGTCCGCTGTAAACCGGGAGGAACTGGCTGCCAATATCAAGCAGGAAATCCAGATGCACGGCCAGATCAGTCTGGCAGAGGTGATCAATCGCCATCCCCTGCGCCACGGGCTGGCTGAACTGCTCTGTTACCTCTACGTGGCCGGAGAGTGGGCCAACAAGGTGGTGGACAGCGAGGTGCGGGAAAACATTGTCTGGCAGTCTGAACCGGGCATCACACGCCGGACCAGCCTGCCGCGCATTCTTCTGTTGGGAGAGTAATATGGAAACACAGACCGGCTTTGCGGAAGCAGGCAAACCCAGTCTTTCCGCAGTGGTCATTCCCCTGATGAAGGGCGTACTCTATCAGGAGGACGATCCCGGACTCTGGGATCAGCTTTTGAAGCAAAGTGCGCTGGTCCGGGAATACGTCGCGGTTTTGGGGCTTGACTTGCAGGTGGATGAAACCGAAGGCTATGCCTTTCTGCGCTCCCTGCCAGACAGCGAAGACGGGGAAAAGGCTCTGCCCCGGCTGGTGGTCCGGCGTCCGCTCTCCTATCCGGTGAGCCTGGTTCTGGCCCTGCTGCGGGAAAAATTGCTGGAGTTTGACGCCAACGGCGGCACAGGCGCTACCCGCCTGATTCTGTCCCGGGACGAGGTGGCAGACATGATCCGGGTCTTTCTGCCAGAGGGCAGCAATGAGGCCAAACTGGTGGATCAGGTGGATGTCTTGCTGAACAAGGTTGCGGATCTGGGCTTTGTGCGCCGTTTGCGCGGCCAGCCGCAGAGTGTTGAGGTGCGACGCATCCTCAAGGCTTTTGTGGATGCGCAGTGGCTGGACGAATTTGACCGGCGCCTGGCCGAATATCGCGAACACGTGCTGCCCGGGGAGGAGAGCAATGGCTGAAGTGCAGCAACTGGAGTTCATGACCGACGACAGTCTGGCCGGTTTTCGCCTGCACCGCTTTGAGGTGTTCAACTGGGGAACCTTTAACGGCAAGGTCTGGACCTTGCGGCTGGACGGCAAAAACACCCTCCTGGCCGGCGAGATTGCCTCTGGCAAGTCCACCTTGGTGGACGCCATCACCACCCTGCTGGTTCCGGGGCAGCGCGTGGTCTATAACAAGGCCGCAGGCGCGGAAGGGCGGGAACGCACGCTCAAATCCTACATTCTGGGGTATTACAAGTCCGAGCGGCAGGAAAGCCTGGGCAGCACGCGGCGGGTTGGTCTGCGTGAGCCAGGCGCGTATTCCGTGATTTTGGGCGTGTTCAGGAATGCAGGCTACGGCAAGACCGTAACCTTGGCCCAGGTCTTCTGGATCAAGGACCCAGCCGCGCCTCCTGCCCGTTTCTATGCGATCAGCGAGCAGGACCTGTCCATCAGCGCGGACTTTTCCGAGTTTGGCAGTGAAATGTCTGCCCTGCGACGGCGACTCAAGGACCAGGGCGTGGAACTCTTTGACAGTTTTTCTGCTTATGGCGCACGCTTCCGGCCTCTTCTGGGCATCAGGAACGAGCAGGCCCTGGACCTCTTCAACCAGACGGTTTCCCTCAAGTCCATCGGCAATCTGACCGGCTTTGTGCGCGAACATATGCTTGCGCCCTTTGCCGTGTCAGACCGCATTGCCGACATGATCCAGCACTTTGAAAACCTGAACAGCGCTCATGAGTCCATTCTCAAGGCCAAGCGCCAGATCGCCATGCTGGAGCCGCTGGTTGAGGGCGTGAACCGTCACCAGGAACAGATGCAGCGCACCGGTGAACTGCGGGCCTGTCGCGAGGCCCTGCCTGCCTGGTTTGCGATCCGCAAAAAGGAACTGCTGGACCAGCGCATCGCTGCACTGGACAGCGAACTGGACAGCTGCGAGAGCGTCATTGCACAACTGGAAGAGCAACGGCAAAACCAGCAGGAGGAGGAGCGCGAACTGCGGCGCACGATTTCAGCCAGTGGCGGTGAGCGTCTGGAAAGTCTGGCGCGGGAGATCCGGCACCAGGCAAAGGAACGGGATGAGCGCCGCAAAAAGGCGGATCGTTATGCAGCCCTGCTGGCAAATCTGGGGCTGAATGCCCCGGAAAGCGCGGAAGAGTTCCAGCAGCAGCAGGCTGAACTGGCAGACCAAGGCCAGCAGGCCGGAGTGGAGGAGGCGAGTGTACAGAACGAGATTACAGAAACCGAAGTGGCCTTTCGCCAGGGCATGACAGCGCACAAGGCTTTACGCGCTGAAATCGCCGGTCTGCGGGCCAGGGTCAGCAATATAGACGAGACCCAGGTCAGTCTGCGCCGCAAACTCTGCGCTGCCCTGCACTGCCCGGAAGAAGACATGCCCTTTGTTGGCGAACTTTTGCGGGTGCACGAGGAAGAACGCGACTGGGAAGGCGCGATTGAGCGATACTTGCACAACTTCGGGCTTTCCCTGCTGGTCCCGGACCGGCATTACGCCAGAGTGGCGGCCTGGGTGGATGAAACCCATCTGAAGGGCCGTTTGGTGTATTTTCACGTGCGCGAGGGACGGGGCAGCAGCGATGTACCCGTACTCCGGCCTGATGCCTTGGCGCGCAAGGTGGAGATCAAACCAGACTCGCCCTTTGCTGACTGGATGGCGCAGGAAATGGCGCGACGCGGCAACCTGGCCTGCTGTGAGACGCAGGACCAGTTCCGTCGCGAAGCTTGGGCCATTACCAAGACCGGGCAGATCAAGAGCGGAGGCACTCGTCACGAAAAGGACGACCGCCACAGTCTAGGCGATCGCCGCAACTATGTTCTGGGCTGGACCAATGAGGAAAAGATCGCGGCCCTGGAACAGGAGGCAAGGGAGCAGGAAAGCGCACTGGCTGAACAGGGCAGTCGCATCGGCCACTTGCAGGAGCAGCAGCGGGCCATCCGGGAACGACTGGCAGTGTTCTCCAAACTGGGCGAATACGCGGGCTTTCAGGAGCTTGACTGGGCAACAGCAGCGCTGGAAGTTGCCCGGCTGGAAGCAGCGCGACAGGAGCTTGAGGCTTCATCCAACCAGATCCAGACCCTGACCTCCCAGTTACAGTCCCTGCTCGAGGCCCTGAAAGCCACGGAGCAGCAGCTTGAGGAGCGCAAGGACAAACGGTCCCGCACAGGCCAGCAGCGCGGTGATGCCCTGCGCCTGCGGGATCAGGCCCAGCAGCTTCGGGACCAGGCAGATGACGCGGGTCTGGCCTTTGCCCGCCTAGAGGCCCTGCGCCAGCAAAACGCTGAAGCGCTGCCCCAAAGCGTGGAAGACTGCGACCGGCATGAACGCACCATGCGGGATCAGATCACGCAACGCATTGACGCAGCAGACCTTGAGAGCAAGCGCCTGGCAGAAGAGATCGTTGCCCGCATGACTGAATACCGCAACGCCTGGCCGCTGGAGACCAAGGAGGTGGACAGCAACGTGGCTGCTGGCCCGGAATACGCCCTCATGCTGGAACGCCTGCAAGCCGACGGTCTGCCGGGTTTTGAGGAGCGCTTCAAAAAGCTCCTGAACGAAAACGCCATCCGCGAGGTGGTGGGTTTTCACGCGCAGTTGGAAAAGGAGAGCCGGATTATCCGTGAGCGCATCAGTCAGATCAACGAGTCCCTGTTCCAGATTGACTACAACAAGAACCGCTACATCCGGCTTGAGGCGCAGACCTGCGCTGATGCTGACATTCGTGAGTTCCGCAGTGAACTGCGGTCCTGCGCTGAAGGGGCCTTCACCGGCACGGACGAGGACCTGCACTACTCGGAAGAGCGTTTTCTGCACGTCAAAAAGCTGATTGACCGCTTCAAGGGCCGGGAAGGTCTGGCAGAGCTGGATCGCCGCTGGACCGAGCGGGTGACAGACGTGCGCAACTGGTTTGAGTTTGCTGCCAGTGAACGCAGGCGCGAGGATGACAGCGAGTTTGACATTTACAAGGATTCAGACGGCAAGTCTGGCGGTCAGAAGGAGAAACTGGCCTACACAGTGCTGGCTGCCAGTCTGGCCTACCAGTTCGGGCTGGAGTGGGGGCAGGTGCGTTCCCGGTCTTTCCGCTTTGTGGTGATTGACGAAGCCTTTGGCCGGGGTTCGGATGAGTCCACCAGATACGGTCTGCAACTCTTTGCAAAGCTCAACCTGCAACTCCTGATTGTCACGCCCATGCAGAAGGTGGGGATTATTGAAAACTTTGTGGGACGGGTTGGCTTTGTCCACAACAAGGATGGTCGCAATTCAGTGCTGCGCAATCTGGACATTGAGCAGTATCAGGAAGAAAAACAGGAGTTTTTGCAGAAATGACATGGACCTCGCCTGTTGAAATCCGGGAACAGGTGCGCAAACTCTGGGACAGCGGGGCCTTGCCTGCCTCTCTGGTCAGGGGTGAGTCGCTGTTCCCGAAGCAGCTTGCCTGCAAGCGCCCCAAATCAGAGGAACTGGGGACAAGGTTTGCTGAAGTCCAGTCCTGGACAGACCGCCTGAAAACGGATGCAGGACTGTATCGCCTGGTCTGGAAAGCGAGGCAAAACACGGTTGTGGGCAGGAATGCGCTTCCTTCGGAGATCTGGATTGACAGTCAGAACAAGGCGCTGGTTTTGATCGACAAGACCAGGGAGGCGGAAAAGCTCCGGCAACTGGCCGCCCTGACCAGAGAGCAGCAGCCGGGGCTTCTGCCCTGGCTGGAACGGCGTCCGCTCAAGGCTCTGGAACTGGCGAAGGACTGGCCGCTTCTCCTGGACATGGTTGCCTGGTTGCAAGCCCATCCCCGACCGGGCTTGTATATGCGGCAGGTGGATGTGCCGGGTGTCCACAGCAAGTGGCTGGAGCGACACCGTGGCGTTCTGACTGAACTCCTTGATCTGGTCTTGCCGGAAAGCGCGGTGGATGCAAGGCAGACCGGCATCAACAACTTTTGTCGACGTTATGGCTTTCTGGAGAGACCAACCCGGGTACGCTTCCGGGTGCTGGACCCGGCCATCCGTCTCTTGCCGGGCAAGGAGGCGCAGGATCTGACCCTGACCAGCGCGGCCTTTGCCGAACTGAACGCGCCGGTTTCCACGGTCTTTGTCACTGAAAACGAGATCAACTTTCTCTCCTTTCCCGAATGGCCAAGAGCCTTGGTCCTCTTTGGCGCGGGCTACGGTTTTGATTTTCTGGCTCCGGCAGCGGAGACCTGGCTGGGCAGGGTCAAAGTCTTCTACTGGGGCGACATTGATACCCACGGCTTTGCCATTCTCAACCAGTTCCGGGCTGTTGTGCCGCAGACCCAATCCTTTCTCATGGACGAGCAGACGCTGCTTGTCCACAAGGCTCTATGGGGTCGCGAGGACAGGCAGGAGCAAGGTGAGCTGGTCCGCTTGAACGCAGAGGAAGGACGCCTGTATGATCAGCTGCGCGGGCAGTTCTGGGGCGATCATGTCCGACTGGAGCAGGAACGGATTGCCTTTTCCCGGATTCAGGCGGCATTGCGGCAACTGTGAACAGCACAACTTCAAAGTATCGCAGGAACACAACCATGCAAGACAGCAATA
>CAMNHX010000049.1 GCA_946539945.1 uncultured Desulfobulbus sp.
AAAAGAGAACAAGACCCAGAAGGATAGCCAGCACAACCGCTGTAGTCTCGTCCAGCGCTGTGGCGGCCAGCGGCACAAGAATACCAAGGAACAGACCCACAACAAAGCCGTAGCCCAGTTCCAGCCCGACGAGTTGCAGCATCCTAGTCGGACAGCTCTGGAAGGCGGCAAAGAGGTCAGTAGCGCTGAATGCCTGGTTTTCTGTCTGTCGGTGCGCCAGCAGCGCCAAGCCCCCCGCAAAAAAGGAACCGAGCAGACTGGAAGCCAGTTGGTTGGCAATTTGTCCCCAAGGCTTTGCCGCTGAATCTATTCCTGCAGTCAGAGCGCCCACGATGCCCAGGCAGACCCAGGCCAGCAGCAAGGCGCCAATCCATGTACCCGGATTGCTTTTGACCATGGCCCAGGCATCCTTTATCCACTGTACGCCCTGTCTTGCAGGAACCGCGACACTGGTTTCGCGCCAGTAGCCGCCCTTCTTCTGCGGCCCTGTCTGGCTCAAATCTGCCTGGGGCGCGGCATAGGGATTGAAATCCTCGTCCTCCTCATCCGGCAGGTCCTTGTTCAAGGACAGGCCGGGTTCTGGCTTGGCAAGAGGGATGCTCTCCGAACCCTCTGGGGATGGAGCTGGTTTCTCTGGCGCAGTCGGCGCAGAGGGCGAGGTGGCTGCATCACCCGGTGTCCGCACAAAGGCAGCCACGCCCATGACTGCGAATTTTTCTGTCAGGGCCTGCGCCGCCTCTGGTGACAGTCCACGCTTGGCAAGCTTGGGCTGGCCGGAAGTCAGCAGGGCCAGTGCCTTGTCCTGACTCAAACCGGTCATTGCCGCCAGGGATGCAGCAGCTTCGCGGGGATCAAAACCGGGCAGTACCGTGCCGGAAAGCACAACATCAACAGTTTCCATAGTCTCTCCTTTTGCTCAAGAAACGTGAGTCGCGCCGGAAGCGCCTTCTTCTCCCGCTTCATAAAATATGTCGCGGACAGCCCGGTAAATGATGGCAGGCCCCAGCGCGAACATGGGCAGGCAGGCCAAAAAGATCAACGGGCCAGCCACGAGAACAAGCATACCGAGGGCCTCGAAGCCATCCCCCGATCTGGCGTCAGCTCCGGTTGCCACGATGCTCATCAGCAGCAGGAACAGAACGCTCAAACCCGCTGGAATGCCGCCCATAATCAGACCGTTGAGCAAGACAGGCCGCCAGTTCTTGCAGGTTGACAGGAAACCCTGCCAAAGGGACTGTACCGGGCTCTGGCCTGCCACGGCAACCAGGGTCGGGGCCATGCAGGAGGCTGTGAACAGGGACAAGAAGAGGAACAGGCCCAGAGGGATGACCACCACAAAGAGAATGGGCAAGAGTACGGTCAGGGCGCTTGCGAGGCCAATAATGATGTCCACTGCAGAACTGTAGGCAAACTCCAGCACGCAGAGGAGCAGTATTCTGTCCGGGCAGGTCTGGAAGGCGGCAAAGACATCGCTGGCGCTGAAGGCTTCCTGTTCAGTCTGCCGATGCGCCAGCAGCGCCAGTCCACCGGCAAAGAAGGGACCGCACAGGAAGAGGGCCAGACCGCCGATAATGGGTCCCAGAGGACCGGCAACCAGAATCAACCCAAAGGAAAGTGCGGCCATCATGCCCAGGCAGGCCCAGGCCAGCAGCAAGGCGCCAATCCAGGTTCCGGGGGCGCTCTTGAGCATGGTCCAGGACTCTTTTATCCACTGCAGGCCTCGTGCCGCAGGAACCACGACACAGGTCTCACGCCAGTAACTGCCCTTTTGCGGTCTTGTCAGGCTCACGTCAGACTGGGGCGCGGTATAGGGATTGAAATCCCTGTCCTCCTCATCCTGCCAGTCCAACTGGCGCACGCCGCACCTGGGGCAGACTTCGGCACGGGGGCTGATTGCAGCCCCGCATTCGCGGCAGAATTTCTTCCTTTCTTCCAGAGTTCTGCCTTCGCCTGCCTCTGCCTGTATCCTGTCCTTGTCCGGGGACAGGTCAGGAGAAAAGGAGGGCGCTTCTGGTTGCGTCCTGCCCTTGCCCAGTGAGACGGCAGAGGGGGACGGACTTGCTGACTGGTTTGCTTGTGGCGCAGATTTTGGCGCGGAAGGGACGACACCCTCTGGGGCTGAAACTGGCGGCGCAAAGTTGGTCTGCTGCGGCGTGGACGGTTTGCTTTGTGGCGGCGCAGAAGGCTGGACTACCTCGCCGCCTGCTGTCCGAACAAAGGCGGCCACGCCCATGGCTGCGAACCTCTCGGCCAGGGCCTGCGCTGTCTCTGGCGACAGACCTTTCCTGGCAAGCCGGGGCTTGCCGGAAGTCAGCAGGGCCAGGGCCTGGTCCTGATTCAGCTTGGCCATTGCCGCCAGGGTCGCCGCCACCTCTTGGGCGGCAAAGCCGGGCAACACCGTACCCTCAAGCACAACCTCACTCGTCTCCATGTCTCGTCTCCTGAAAGCTGGAAGAAAAAAGCATCCCGGTCTTTCATCATACGGAGAGAAGGGACGCCATGCAAGCGTACTGGCACTTTCACCGCAAAAAGTCCTGCCTGCTGCAGATCAGTGTGGGCCGGATGGGGCGCAGTCAGGCGAAGTCAGCCTGGATTTTCAGGCAAAAATCCCGCAAAAACAGGTATGGTTGGACAGCAATTCTGCTGCTACAGTGTATGCACTGCACACGTCGCAACCCGGATGCGACTTTTCCCTTTCCGCCCCCAGACAGGAGGTACAAATGCCCTTTTCCCGACGGGATTTTCTGAAAACCGGCGCGGTAGCTGTGAGCGGCACAGCGCTGGGCGCAACCCTTTTCAAGGAGGAGCTTATGGCAGCAACACAGAAGGCGCAAGCCTATCATGAAAAAATATTTCCGCACCAGAAGTCCGCGCTCGCGGCCAGTGATCCGGAATTTGCCGAGTTTTTTCACAACTTTGCCTTTGACGAGGTGATCAACGAAAAAGGTCAGGAACTGGACGACAAAACCCGCTTCATGGCCATTCTGGCTACTCTTCTGGGCTGTCAAGCGGTGGATGCCTTCCGGGTCATGCTGCCAGCAGCGCTCAACTGCGGACTCACACCTGTGGAGGTCAAGGAAATCGTGTATCAGGCCACCGCCTACCTGGGTCTGGGGCGTGTGCTGCCCTTTTTACGCCTGACCAATGACATCTTGCAAGAGCGTGGCGTCAAACTGCCGCTTGCTCCGCAAGGCACAACCAGCCCGGAAAACCGCCGCGAAAAGGGGACAGCAGCGCAGGTGGCGATTTTTGGTCCTGGCATGAAGGAGTTCTGGCAATCCGGACCAGAAGAGAGTCGCCATATCAACCGCTGGCTGGCCGCCAACTGCTTTGGCGACTACTACACCCGTGGCGGTCTGGATCTGCGCCAGCGGGAAATGGTGACCTTTTGCTATATCGCGGCGCAGGGCGGTTGTGAGCCGCAACTGGTGGCCCACGCGAAAGGCAATTTCAACACGGGTAATGATCGACACTTTCTTATCCGGGTTATTTCCCAGTGCCTGCCCTATATCGGCTATCCGCGTAGCCTGAATGCGCTACGCTGCGTGAACGAGGCGGCAGAA
Organism: uncultured Desulfobulbus sp.; assembly: GCA_946539945.1. Taxonomy (GTDB): domain Bacteria; phylum Desulfobacterota; class Desulfobulbia; order Desulfobulbales; family Desulfobulbaceae; genus Desulfobulbus. The sequence continues at coordinate 3,564 of CAMNHX010000049.1, forward strand.
TCCCTGAACTCAAGTACCAAAGAGAAAAATTGACCAGTGTCTAAATAGAGCGGTTCCGTTTTGTCTGTTTACGCTTTTCACCGTTTTTCTGGAAACCATGAAGTGCGAAGCGCTGGGCAAAGCCGTGTCTGCATTTATTTCCTGCTTCGCTGGAAAGCCTGAAGCGCGAAGCGCTGAAGGCTTTCCAGTGCGCCAGCACGGTGAAAGCAGTCCTGCCGGTTTCCAGAATCTCGGCAAAGGCTACTCCTGCAAGCATTGCGGTATTCTCAAGGAGATTCTTCACTTCGCTTCGTTCAGAATGACTTTTCAGTGCGAAGCACGGTAAAAGTCTTTCAGTGCGATAGCACGGTAAAAGTCTAAAAAATGAAAACGGAATTGCTCTATTGTCAAAAAATCAGCCTCCGGCAGAGAGAAAACGTAACAAAAAGCGGCGTCGGAGTGCGGCAATGTCCTCTGCCTTGCCACTGTACTCCAAAGAGAGGCAAGGCAGGGGCAGACTGCCTATGCGGCGTTCCGGCAGAGTGCGCAGTTCAAGCACGCATCCTCTGAAGCGGAAACGACCTTGTCCAAGAGACCGCACCTCATTCTGGGCAAGCAGGAAGGTCTCTACCCGGGTAAGAGGCAAGGCCCACTCCTCACAAATGACGGTTTCCGGGGTTTCCGACACTGTGTTCGCTCCTCTCCTGCTCCTGTTTCACGAAACCGCTTCAGAAACCCGCCCGGATTTTGCCGGGAAAAGCACACCCCAAACTCTTCAAAAAATCCCGGTCATCTCCATATCCAGCAAATCCACAAACCAGAGCCGCCCGGCAGGAACTTCCCGACCGCAGAGCAGGCGCACGCAGAGCGCTGTCTGCATGGCCGCGCAGAAGGGCGGGGTAAAGGCAAGAGATGCCTTGTCGGCAAGAGTTGCTCCTTTGGGATAGAGCCGGTCCATCAGTCTGTCGCCAGGCAAACAGAGAGCAACTTGGGCTGTCCAGCCGTGAATGGCCCCGTGGATGAGCGGAATCCCCACTGCCGCGCAGGCTTCCGCCAAAAGGCGACGGGATTCGATGTTGTCCAAAGCATCCAGGGCCGCGTCGCAACCGGCAAGCAGGCAGGCGGCCTTGTCCGCAGTCAGAAAAACCTCGTGCGCGACTACCTCTGCCTCTGGGGCGATTGCAGCAGCCCGCGCCTTCGCGGCCTTGGCCTTGGCCGTGCCCAGAAGCGCAGGTGTGGCCAAAAGCTGGCGGTTCAGGTTGGAGGCTTCAAACACGTCGCCGTCTGCCAAAACGATCCGTCGGACTCCCAGACGCAGGAGCAGCTCCAGCAAATACCCGCCCAAACCGCCGCAACCAGCGATGAAAACCCGCTTTTCCCCCAAAAGACGCTGCTCCTCCTCCGTGAGCGCACCCAGATTGCGGATGAAGCGTTCCGCAATGGGCGCAGTTTCTGCACTTTTCGCGCTTTCCAGCATGACTCAACCGCCTCCCACTGGCGGAAAGAGGGCCAATACGTCGCCGTCCTTGACCGGCGTCTCTGGCTTGGAGTGGAAACCGTTGACCAGCAGGATGCTTACCTCCTCTGCCGGAATGTTCAGGCTTTGCAGCACATCAGCTGCCTGCGCCAGACCTTCGGGCGCGAGATAAACGATCTTGTCCCTGCCCTGCCGCAGGGTGGCGAAGAGTCGGACTTCAATCATGATGCGCCTCTCTGTATGCGTCTCCAAAAAACAGGAAAAGGGGAGGCTTGGGACCTCCCCTTGTTCAGCCTTGGGTCAACATAGAGCCTTTTCGCTCACTTGCCCACGCATTCCTCCAACCCCAGACGCTTGAGCGTCTCGTCTGTGGGGAAGGCGTTTACCCAACCCCGTGCCTCGTAGTACTGGGGCAGGGTCAACTCGATCTTGGAACTCATGCCCTCGGAAGGCCCGTTGCTGATGGGTTCCCGCATCAGGCGCTTGGGCAGGCGGTCGTCTTCGGGCTTCATGCCAGCCGCCTTGTTGAACATACGCTCGATATTATAGATGCGGTCCCCGGTTTCCAGAAGCTGTTCCACGCTGTGACTCGTGCCAGTGGCCGCGTTGAGCAGGTCCGCATACTCCTGCGCACCCAGGGCAAAGGAGGTGAAGAGGCAGTTGCCCATGGAGTCGATAACTGCGGTCAGGTCCTGGAAAATTTTGGCCCAGGCTGCCTTTTCCTCGGTCACGGTGCGGTCCATCTGCTTGGGCAGACCCAGAACTTCAGGGCTGATCATGTAGCCGCGCACATGGCAGCCGCCCCGGTTGGAAGTGGCATAGGTGATGCCAATGCCCTGAATGGCCCGGGCGTCGTAGGCAGGCATTTCCTGCTTCTTCACCGCCATGGCAAATTCAGGATGACCGTAATGCTCGCAGAGCCGAACCGAACCCGAAGACATGAGTCTGGCCAGAGGCGTTTCCGGATCGCCCATGCGGCGCGTCCACTCGATGAGCGCCTTGCCGCTGCCCCACTCCAGGGGCACGCCGTCGCACTCCTCCTCCTTGATGAAGCCGCGCTGATAGAGTTCCATGGCTGCCGCAATGGTGCAGGGCACGGAAATGGCGTCCAGACCATACTCATTGCAGAGGCGGTTGCACTCGTTGATCACGTACAGATCATCGTTGCCGCAGTCGCCGCCGTAGGCCCAGAGCGGCTCGTACTCCGGGCCGCCGATGATCTTGCCGTCATGCCGGATGACCCGAGCGCAGGCAATGGGACAGCGGTGGCAGGCGCCGGGCTTTTCCAGATACTTCTCTGCCAGGGTCTCGCCAGAGATGGCGTCACCCTTGTCATAGTAGGAACCCTGCCAGTTTTTGACGGGAAAGGCGCCGATGTTGTTGACGATGTTCACCAGAACCGCTGTGCCGTAGCTGCGCAGGGCCTGATTTGTCACCGGATTTTCGCGGATCAGCTTCATGCAGCGCTGGTTCACAGCCTTGAGTCCCTCTGGATCAGCGACGTTGTCCAGGGCCTTGCGGGTAGCCTTGACCACAATGGCCTTGAGCTTCTTGGAACCCATGACCGCGCCCACGCCGGACCGTCCGGCAGCCCGATCCTTGTCGTTCATGATGGCAGCCAAAAGCACCTGTTTCTCGCCAGCCGGGCCGATGTTCAAAACCGCTGCCTCTTTGCCGTGCTTCTCGCGCAGGGCCTCGTCCAGATCCTCGCTCAACTTGCCCACATACTCGCGGGCGTCCAGAAGCTCGATCTTGTCGTCCTCGATGGTGATGTAGGTCCATTCCGGGGCCTGACCTTCCACAATCAGGGCATCCCAGCCCGCGTACTTCAGCCGTGCGCCCCAGACGCCGCCAGAGTTGGAGCAGGCAATCATGCCGGTCAGAGGCGACTTGGTCACCACCATGTAGCGTCCCGAAGAAGGCGAGCCGGAACCGGTCATGGGGCCGGTGATGTAGATGAGTTTGTTTTCTGGAGACAGGGGGTCCACTGTGGCCACGCCCTCGTCGTAGAGCATCTTTGTGCCCAGACCGCGACCGCCGATGAACTTGCGGGCCAGATCCAGATCCAGCTTCTCCACCTTGATTTCGCCCGTGCTCAAGTTGATCCGAGCCACTTTCTCGTAATATGCGCCGCTCATACTGTTCCTCCTCAATGGTATGATATGAGAGTACAAGAAAAATCCCTTGCCTGCCTTATGCAACGGAAAATTCTCTACGTCAAGCACGGCATTGCGCTTTGTCTGAAATGAGGCGAAATCGTCTGAAATGCTGTATAACCCTAGTTTGTGCAAGTCCGTACAGTTCACAGCAGAAAACAACAAAGAAACAGTACAGGGCAGGCCAGGATATGCGGCAAAGCTCTCTCCTTTTGTGCGAAAAATGATGAAACGTGACCAAACAGAATCAAAAAGAGCAGCAGAATCCAGAAGAAAACAGCAAACTCTTCTGTAATGTACCGGGATAACTGAAAAAAAATGGTGCTGTCTGTTTTTTTTAGCCCTTTGTGCGAAACAGGCTGAAACAGAACGAAACAGGATGGGTCTGGGCTTGTCGTAATTTCTGACCTTCTGTACAATCTTGTCACTTTCTCTGCTTGACGGCAAAACTGCCGCCCTCATACATCTTTTACCCAAGGAGTCAACCATGTCCTCTTTTCCTGTTTTGCGGTCTGCCCTGTACACCTGCACTGCCCTTGCTCTCTGTGCTGCCCTTGCCCCGCTGTCTCCGGCCCATGCCGCTGACACCCTGATGATGGCCACTACCACCAGCACCCAGGATTCCGGTCTTTTGGAGTTTCTGGAGCCAACCTTCCGCAAGGAGACCGGCATTGAACTGAAATGGGTAGCCGTGGGCACTGGCAAGGCCCTGGAAATCGCCAAGAACTGCGACGCTGACGTGCTTCTGGTTCACGCGCCTGCTGCGGAAAAGGAGTTTGTCAAGGCTGGGCACGGCATTGACCGTCGCCAGATCATGTACAACGACTTCATCATCGTGGGACCCAAGACTGATCCGGCGGGCGTCAAGGGCAAGCCCACTGCCGAAGCCCTGAAGGGCATCTTTGAGAGCAAGGCCGGTTTTGTCAGCCGGGGCGATCAGTCGGGCACGCACAAGGCGGAAATGAAACTCTGGAAGGCAAACGGCATCACCCCAGACAAGGATCCGAAGTACTTCTCCGCAGGTCAGGGCATGAGCGCCACCCTGAACATGGCTCTGGAGAAGAAAGCCTACGCCCTCACCGACCGGGGGACCTGGATCAGCTTTGCTGACAAGTTGGGCGCGGATAATGGGCTGGAGATCATCGTGGAGGGCGATCCCGCGCTCTTCAACCAGTACAGCGTGATCACCGTGAACCCGGCCCAGTGCCCCAAG
>CAMNHX010000050.1 GCA_946539945.1 uncultured Desulfobulbus sp.
TATTCATTACACTATTGTAAATACATTTTTTAGTTCGAGTAAACACTCCCTAGAAGAAGGGAGGCTTGCAGGTGTAAGAACCCACTCAATCCGCGCTTCCTTTGCACACGCACAGCCTGAAACAGTGGCTTGCTTTCCAGAAAGCACTGTTCCGTGCAGGCTGGCCCATTCCGGTCTGCACGGCTTTGCTGCAATGCAGATCGCAAAAGCAGCACAAATCAGGCTCTTGTCACTGTTTGAGGTAAAAGCCCGCATCCATTTCCAGACTACCGTCCCGCCCGGAAAAGGATGGTTTCCAGCAGCGTTCCGGGCCGGATTGCGGTTTTGCGCACAGGGCCAGGTTCGGAATGTCGCCAGCGGGCAGGAAGGTGAATTTGTAGGTCTGCCCTTTCTTCAGAGAACGGATGAACTTCACGGTTTCCAAATCCATGCTTTCGGTTTTGGGATTCCAAGAGAGTTCTTTCATGGTCAGAGTCAGGGGTTCCCGGGCCTTGAGGGTCAGGGGTGTGCCAGACTCATTGGCCTTGCCTTGAGTCACCTCCACCAGGTTTCGCTGGAACGGTGCTACCGAGTTCGCCAAAGCCGCAGGCGTCAGGCAAGGAGGGCAGCAAAGCAGAGCACCAATGCAGGCCAGAGCGGCGAGGCGGAAGGGTTTGGGGAACAGTTGAAAGGATGTGTTCATTTGCGCTCCGTTGGTTGGGGATTTTGGGATGGGGCCTTTGTCCTGTTGTTGATGCACGGCCAGGCGCTGTCAATCAGCGGTGAGACCGTTTTCCAGAACCTTGCGCACAGATTGCCCCTGCACCTCGTACACCCGATACCAAAGACCGTTGAAAAAAGCCTCGGCAGTGACGATTTCCATCACACCGTCGCCGTTCAGATCAGCGATGCAGGCGATCTTGTACACCCAGGGCACTGTCCCGGTAAAGGTATCTGCACCTAGCGGGCTGTTCTTTGTAGCGATGAAGCGGGCAATGGGGATGGTCTGCGCCTGCCCTTGCACCACCTTGCGCAGCAGAAGCAGGGAGTACTGACCTGCCCTGGCGCTTCTATCCACACCGTTGGGGTTCTGCAGTTCGTGCAAGAGAGGCTCATCCGGCGCAAAACTGAAGAGTTCAGCCTGTGCGCCGTCATCCGGGAACACGATGTTCTGCGCTGCGATGAGTACTTCATCCGTGCCGTCGCCGTCCAGGTCCACACGGATAAGTTGGACGATTTTCGGATCGACTCCGCGCAGACCCAGACTGGCCAGTGTATCAGCCACGATCTTTTTGTAGGTGGCGTTGTTTGGCGGCAGGACCTGCGCCTTTCTCGGCATGGCCTCAAAATCACCAATGATGGTCAAACGAGCGTCACCCAGCCCCAGAGACCGGTCTGGCCCGATCTGCACGTTCATGGTGTGGAACTCCGGCCCCTGGCCCTTTTCTTCGGATTCCTCACCGTGCTGATCCATGGCATCTGCTGTGACCGTGGCCAAATCGGTCTCCAGACCGGCAAAGCGGTACACCTTGCAGTCGTGACCGCCCCAGATGCGGTGTTGATGGTAGCGCTCCTTTTCCTGCAAGTCCTCGTTTGTCACCCACTTGCCGTCAATAAAGGCTCCCAGAAGTACACCGTCAAAACCGAAACGGGGCGGCGTGTCTGACCCGGCCAGTGCGGCGGATGGCAGGAGCAGCATGGTCAAAAGGCTTGCCAGCAAGGGCAACCTGGTCACTTGCATACTGCACCTCTCACTGTTTTGCCTTGGACCTGACAGACTTCTTGCCCACTGGTTTGAACCAGGAACCGGGCTTTTCGTGTTGCTCAAGTTGAGGTCCCATCTTTTCCCAATGGGTGATGATGCCCTGTCCCTTGCGCTTCAGCCGCAGGAGCAGGTCGCCCGGCTCGCCAGCAGAACCAAAGCCCGCGTCTGGCAGCATTTCACGATAGAGCAGACTGATTTCTTCTGCATTGCCCTGCACATCAGCCAGAATGCCCATGTCCATCTGGACGCCACTGCCCTCAATGCGGGCCTGACAAGACCCTTTTCCTTCGCTGATTGTGATGCTGTAACTCCAAACCGAGGTCATTCCGCTCAAGGCTGGAGCAGATTCGTCCCACTCGTATTCACCCTGCCAGCCCGGCGGACAGGTGGTGGATTTGGCGGCAATGGCCGGGGATGCTGTCAGAAACAGGCAGAGCAGGGCCACTGCTACGTTGCAGAGGGACAGGCTCTTTCGTGGCTTGTGCATGGTGTTTTCCTCCAGAAGGCATTTGTGTTTGAGCCACGCAGGCATCCCGCAGTGGCAGGAAAACCTGATTTTCAAAGAATCAGGCAAAGAGTTTTCTGATACAAATTTATGAGTGCGATAAAACAGAAACGCATTCGTGAATCCCTGTTTTTCTAACTCTGCCTATCCAGCACGTTCAGGCAATCGTCTTCCTCACCGCCTCATCGGGTTTTCCGCCTGCAGCAGCCGGATAATCCGAGACCCTTCCGCTGCCGCCTGACTGGACTCTGCGCCGCGTCTTTCCCACTCCCGGATGCGGACGCCTTCCCGGTCGCTCTCCTGGGCGTGCCACAGGGCGTCATGGCCCTCCCTGTCCTTGAGGTTTCTGTCTGCTCCTGCCTCCAGAAGCAGGGTCACGAGTTCATGGCTGCCGAAGTCTGCCGCTGTCATCAACACTGTTGTGCCGTCCGTGCAGGCGGCGTTGACTTCCACACCAGCTTCCAGAAGCGCCCGGAACACAGCGGCGTCGTGGTGGCGTTGCGCTGCCCTGATGAGGTAGGTGCAGCTGTCATGTTTGCCCACAGCGTGCACGTTTGCACCAGCAGCTGCAAGTGCCTGGACCACGGGCGCACTCCCTGCATAGCCCACAGCCACAGAGAGCGCTGTTGCCTCGTAGTGGTTGCGAGCCTCTGCCTGTGCGCCAGCGGCCAAAAGCGCCCGGATCACAGCAATATCGCTTCGATTCTCCACTGCCTTCACAAGCGCAGTTTCGTCGCTCTCATCTGTGCCGTTCACCTCTGCGCCTGCGGCCAGAAGCGCCTGCACCACGCGGAGTCCCTCCTTGTCGCCATCCTCGCGCATGGCTGCCGTGCCCAAGGCGGTCAAGCCGTCCGCGTCTCTGGCATTGGCGTTTGCCCCGTTTTTCAGGGCCTGCTCAACCTCTGCTGCTGTACCCTTGTCGCAGAGTCTAACAAAGTCCGCATCCGGCAGGGCGGCCCGGACTGGCTGCACAGAGGCGTTGACAAGCAGCACAGCAAGAAGCCACAGGAAACAGAGGATGGAAGGCGAAAGGTTTTGACGAGGCATAGTTTCTCCCTGAAAAAAGGTTAAGGTATGACCACCTGAACTGATGCGGTATGAAGAGGAAAGATGTTCAGTTGCACTGCAAGAGAGTAAAGGCGAAGAAATCAGCCATGCGTGGATGTTTCCCGCCCTTGCGGGAAGATGCCTACTTGCCCACCCTTGTCCCAAAGTCTTCATCGATTTCAAACAAATCCGGAATCGAGCGGCGGACGCCGATGCCGTGTTCCATCAGAAGCGTCACCAGTTGTTCCCCGTTCATCAGGACGATGGTCGTCTTGTCGGGTTGGGCGGCTTCCCTGACAGCGCCAGCGAGTTTTGTTGACGGTCTTTTTCTGTTTCATGATTTTGCCCTGCATATTTTTGCCTGATTTGATTTATTATTTGTCGGTAAAAATGGGAAAAACCGTTAATCCCAGTATTTACTAGTCCTGATGAGTATGTTTTTCTGAATACTATTGCCTAGTTATTTATCAACTTCTTTCAAACCAATAATTTCAGTCCGCCTTACTCGCTCTCCTCTTTCAGCTCGAAGTGCTGGTAGTCCTTGTGGGTTGTCCAGTCGCCGCCCCAAGTGAAGCCGCGTTCGGTGAACAGCTTGAAGGCCAGGTCCTCTCGGTCAATCTTGTAGGGGAAGTCCTTTTTGCGGTCGCAGTAGGTCGCACCCGTGGCAGGCTGCACGAAGCATCCGCCATCGTCCCGGCGTTTGCAGAAAGGGTTGTACAGGGTGTTGATGTCCACGGCCAGGCCCCGGCCATGCTTGGACAGCTTGGTGGTCCCGACGATGGGCCGATAACAGAAGCAGGAGCTGTTGTTGTCGCGCATCTGGGCCTCGTCGTCGGCGTCGTACACGTCAGGCAGGACCATACGTGCTATCGGATAGCGGGCATCATACAGTCTGCGGAAGATATCCACCAGGCGTTCGGCGATAATGCGGTTACAGACCATCTCGCCCAGGCGGATGTTTTGTTCGCCGTCCCGGTGCAGCACGCGAACGCGGCGCAGATCCTCGCGACCGATGTGCGGGTTTTCCTTGTAGGTTTTGCCCTGCATCCGGGTCCACACCTCGTCGGGAATGGGTTCGAAGGCGAAGCAGTTGTCGAGGCCGTGGGCGGCCACCGACTCCTCGCTGACGATTTCACCGGCCCGCCACTCGACCAAGGCGGAAACATCGGGGGCAGGGGCGAAGGCACAGAGCAGAATGCTGAATGCGCAGAGGAGGCAGAGGGCGCGGAGGAGAGCGGAGTTGGTGTTCATGGCGTGTGTTAGGGGGGTGTGTTTCATGAATCCGTACTCATTTGTGTGAATTGATATGTTCGCAAGAAACGTAGCGCCAGTATTGCCTCACAGTAATTTTTTATTGCAAAACCTATGAGACAATAGTGAGGCTGTGCCGCCACAGTTCAAGCTTCAACGGGCATGATAGCCTCTGTTTTTCTCCGGTTCAAACAGCAGACTGGCCAGATGGACAGCCTGTAGACCTGCCAGCTCCAGCCCTTCCAGACAGTAATGGCAGTACGCTACAGCTTCACGGGTGGCAAATTGCTTGCCGTGCGCCTGCATCAGCGCAGCCTGTTCCTCTTCTGTATGCGGTGCAAAGAATCCCTCTGCCTGCTCCCCAAAACGCCGGGGCGCCAGCTTGAGGTTGCGCGGTGGTGCGGGTCGCAGAAGCGAAACCCCACAAAACCGTGTTTTTTCAAAATTGTCTGCCAGTTCCCGAATGGCAATCCCCATTTTGCCCAGCAACGCCCGTACCGCGTCCTGTTCGATCCGACGCTCCTGGGCGCGCCAGCAGTCCTGTACTGTCATTTCCCGTCCCGGATACTGGGGCAAAGGAAAATCCGCATCCGCCAGAACCAGTTCCCAAAGCGAGCGCGTCCGGGTTTGGGGCTGGGTTTCCTCAAGAATGGCCGAGCAGTTGTGGCAGAGTGAATACACAGTGTCACCTGGACCAAAGTCTGCTGAATCTGGCAAGCTTTCCCAAGCTATGCGCAAAGGACCCTCTGGCATAAGCCCGCTGAAATGGCGCAGTCTGTAGCCCGGCACGCAGCAGCGCACCACAGGTAGTTTATGCCGCTTTTCCACGTAATGGCGAATGCAGGCGTTCAGTTCAGGAAAGTGGGCAGTAAAGACGCAACTGGCGATGAAGTATGCGCTCATCAGGTCTCCTTTTTGGCTACTCTGGGTTTCATCAATTGGAGTGGACGTCTTGCTCCTTTAGAAGAAGGGAGGCTTGCAGGTGTAACAGGGAGGTGCAGGCACACCCTGTGCGCCTGGGTAAACTGTTTCGCCCTGAAGCAAATTCTACTCATTTTTCCGCTGTTTTGCGCAAAATTTGCTGTGTTTCGCCGTTTTTTGTCGCAATCCGGGCAAGAGACTTCTGCCGCGCTTGACTTCAGGGGGGCGGTGTTTACCTTTGGCGGGTATTTTTGGGACTGGAATCTTTGCCTGTAAACACGCATGACGTGAAGGAGATAACGTGGACGACGACAGCAGAGCGCAGGAGCCGGAAGAACTGGGCGAAACCCCGCAGGACCTTGAAATCCCGGAAGTGCTGCCCATGATGGCGGTTCGGGATGTGGTGGTCTTCAACTACATGATTATTCCGCTTTTTGTGGGGCGCGACAGTTCGGTTGAGGCGGTGAACGAGGCCCTGGCCCAGCACAAGCTGTTGATGCTGGTCACCCAGAAGGACGCCATTCAGGACGACCCTGATATAAACGAACTCTATCAGGTGGGTATGGTGGTCATGGTCATGCGTACCCTGAAACTGCCGGACGGGCGTCTGAAGGTGCTGGTCCAGGCCATCTCCAAGGCGCGTATTCGCCGGGTCCTGCAACACCGGCCCTTCTACCGGGTAGCGCTGGAACTGATACCCGAACCGGAAGTCGGTGACAATACGGTCAAAACCGAGGCGCTCATGCGGGCCATCCGCGAGCAGATGGAAAAGATCATGTCGCTGCGGGGCCACCTCTCCACTGACCTGATGATGGCCATCAACAACATTGAGGAGCCAGGGCGGCTGGCGGATCTGGTTGGGTCCAACCTGCGGCTGAAGCCTGCCGATGCCCAGAAAATTCTGGAGACCATCAACCCACTTGACCGGCTGCAACTGGTTTCCGAGATGCTCAACAAGGAGCTGGAAGTCTCCACGGTTCAGGCCAAGATCCAGTCTGACGCCAAGGAAGAGATGTCCAAAAGCCAGCGCGAGTACTTCCTGCGTGAGCAGATTCAGGCCCTGCGCCGGGAACTGGGTGACGAGGACGAGTATTCACAGGAAATTGAAGACCTGGCCCGCCAGCTCCGCAAGAAACGGATGCCCAAGTATGCCAAGAAAGAGGCGAAAAAACAGCTCAAGCGGCTGGAGATGATGCACCAGGACGCCTCGGAGGCACACATCATCCGTACCTATATCGACTGGTTTCTGGACCTGCCGTGGAAGCAGTCTTCTGAAGACGTACTGGACCTCAAGGTCGCAGCCCAGGTGCTGGATGAAGACCACCACGGACTGGAGGAGATCAAGGACCGCATCCTTGAATTTCTGGCTGTGCGCAAGCTCAACCCGGACACCAAGGGTTCCATCATCTGCTTTGTGGGACCGCCGGGCGTGGGCAAGACCTCCCTGGGTCAGGCAATAGCCCGGGCCATGGGCCGCAAGTTCTACCGGCTCTCTTTGGGCGGAATGCGCGACGAGGCGGAAATCCGCGGACACCGCCGCACCTATATTGGCGCCATGCCGGGCCGCATCCTGCAAGGGCTGAAGCAGGTGGGCACGAACAATCCGGTCTTCATGTTGGACGAGATCGACAAGCTGGGTGACGACTACCGGGGCGATCCCTCTTCCGCGCTTCTGGAGGTCCTGGACCCGGAGCAGAACGCCACCTTTTCGGATCACTACATGAACCTGCCCTTTGACCTGTCCAAGGTGATGTTCATCACCACAGCCAACCGGTCAGACACCATTCCTGGACCGCTTCTGGACCGCATGGAGGTTATCCGGCTCTCCGGCTACACCCTGGAAGAGAAGATGGCCATTGCCCGCAAGTACCTTTTGCCGCGCCAGATTGAGTCTTCCGGCATCGAGGAAGGGCAGGTCAAGATTGAAGACGATATTTTGCGACGGGTGATCCGCGAATACACCCACGAAGCTGGTGTGCGTAACCTGGAACGCGCCCTGGGCAAGATCTGCCGCAAAATCGCCCGCCGCGTGGCTGAAGGTGGCAAGGGACCGTATTCGGTGTCCGGGACCATGCTGGAAAAATATCTGGGACCGCCGCAGTTCCTGCCGGACAACGAGATGGACAGGAGCGGTGAACCGGGTCTGGTGGTTGGTCTGGCCTGGACAGAGGTGGGCGGCGAGCTTTTGCAGATAGAAACCAGCATCCTGCCGGGCAAGGGCAAACTGCTTCTGACCGGGCAACTGGGCGAGGTGATGAAGGAGTCGGCGCAGGCAGCCTTGAGCTACTGCCGCAGCCGTGCCAAGCAACTGGGTGTGAAGGCAGAGTATTTTGACACCGTGGACATCCACATCCACGTTCCAGCAGGCGCAATCCCCAAGGACGGGCCTTCTGCGGGCATTACCATGACCACTGCGCTCTTCTCCGCCATCAGCGGCAAGCCGGTGCAAAGCGGCTTGGCCATGACCGGCGAAGTCACCCTGCGGGGCCGGGTTCTGCCCATCGGTGGTCTGAAGGAAAAGGCTTTGGCTGCCCTGCGCGCTGGTATCAAACAGATTCTTATCCCTGAAGAAAACCAGAAGGACCTGGTGGAAATCCCGGAAGAGCTGCGCAAAGAGATTACCTTTCATCCGGTCAAACACATGGACGAGGTGATTGCCCTGGCCTTGGGTTCTTCCGTCAAAGCGCCGCGCAAAAAACGGACTACCGCCAAAAAAACAGAGGAAGGCGCGAGCGATCAGGCAAAGTCCTGAAAGCAGGACTGCAAGCTCTTGTCCGACTCCCCGCGCCTTTGGTGTGGGGAGTCTTTTTTTTGGGGGCGGAATGGCAACGCGCTCACAGGATGCTGGGCGGTGTGCAGGCGCGTTTGCGCAGGCCGAAACCGGATTTGCGGGTTTCGCTTTCCGGGAC
>CAMNHX010000051.1 GCA_946539945.1 uncultured Desulfobulbus sp.
TGTCTGGTGCGAGGTACTGCTGAACAATGAATGGCAGCGTATTGACCCCACTGCCGTGGTGGCTCCTGCCCGTCTGAACACCGGCACAACCAGCCGCGCCGCTGCTACCGAAAACCTGACCCTGGACGAACTCTTCAGCATGGGCAATCTGCCAGCCTGGCTGAAGCCCTTGGGCGATGGCTGGGATTTTTTGAATATGCGCTGGAACCAGTGGGTCATGCAGTATTCCGCTGCCGAACAGCGCCAGCTCTTTGCAAGTCTGGGTCTGGACTGGGGCAAGCAGGCAAGCCGGATAGGACTCTTTATCGGAGGCATTGCGATTTTGGGCATCTGCTACTTTGTGCTGCTGACCTTTGTGCGCGGAGGATCGGCGCAGCGTGACGCTGTAGCCGCATCCTGGCTGAAATTTCTGGGCAAGCTGGAGAGCGCCCGGATACCGCAGGTCAGAAGAGGCTTGGGTCCGATGCAGATTCTGGCGGCGGTGCGGCAGGCCCGGCCTGATCTGGCGGTTTCGGCGGAACAGGTGGTGCGCACCTATGTCCGCCTGCGCTATGCGCGTATTCCGGCAGGCCAGGAAGCTGTGCTGGAGCAAGAACTGGTGCAGGCGGTGCGCGGCTTTGCCACGTTCACACCGCCCGGTAAAAGAATGCAGCCAAGCAGAAAGGGAGGCACTGCCTGATCGCGCAGGGAAGCTTCAGGTTTACCGGGGGAGGATCTGGAAAGTGCGGGAAGGACGCTCCAACGCAAGAAATATCCTTGCAAATTTTCGGCAGGTCGTTTACATAGTCCCCCGTGTTTGGACGGACGCTACACGATATAAAAAAAGCGTCTGTCCGGCAGTTCTCAAGAAGGGCCGTTAGCTCAGCTGGTAGAGCAGTTGACTCTTAATCAATTGGTCTGGGGTTCGAATCCCTAACGGCCCACCAGTAAAATCGAGGAGTTAGGTGAATATCGCCTGACTCCTTTTTTCATTTTGTGGAAGTTTTGTACCCAGTGTGTACCTCAAAAATGAGGCTTCACGGGTGAAAAAACAAAGTGAAAGCACTCCAGAGAGACTGCCACTCTCTTGCCCTACGCGACAGCGGAGATGCTTGTACATTGAGGCTGTCCGTTTTCAATCTTCGCACTGACGCATTCAAAATGACAGTGAAAAGAGAGAGTGAAGAGAGGGGTTGAACTTTTCAGTGCGCCAGCACGGTAAAGGTAAGTGGCTACGCAAAGCGCTGTAAACCCAAACATACCTCTGACTTTCCCGCTTTGCCGGAAAAGCCTCATTCCACATTCCATAAACCTTCTCCTTTCCTATCAGAAGAGGTTTGCCATGCCAGAAATGCCGGATATACCGGATATGCGAGAGGTCAGGATTGCGCCCTCCATTCTGTCCGCTGATTTTTCCCGTCTGGGCGAGGAAGTCCGGGCTGTGGACCAGGCTGGAGCCGGGTGCATCCACATTGATGTCATGGACGGTCACTTTGTGCCCAATATCACCATTGGCCCGCCAGTTGTGGCAGCCTTGCGCAAAACAACTGCCCTGCCCTTGGACGTGCATCTGATGATTACCGAGCCGGACCGCTATGTGCCGGACTTTGTCCGGGCAGGGGCTGACTGGATCAGTATCCATGTCGAGAGCTGCCCGCACCTGCATCGCAGTCTGGGGCTGATCCGGGAGGCAGGCAAGAAGGCAGGCGTGGCGCTCAATCCGGCCACGCCCCTCTGTGTGCTGGATCATGTGCTGGACATGGTGGATTTTGTGCTGCTGATGACCGTCAATCCCGGCTTTGGCGGGCAGTCTTTCATCCCTGCCATGCTGCCCAAAATTGCAGCCTTGCGGACACGGTTGGATGAGTGCAATCCAAAGGCAGGCATTGAGGTGGACGGCGGCATCAGTCCGGCCACAGTGGGCAGGGTCGCAGCAGCAGGGGCCAATATCCTTGTTGCCGGGTCAGCCATTTATGGCCAAACTTCCTATCAGGCTGTTCTGCACGCCATGCAGGACAGCATCCACAAGCAAGAAACAGGAGGCGTCCTCTATGCAGTATAAAGATTTTTCCGCGCTGGAAAGCACGGCAAAGCTCGCGCAACTGGCTGCCAAGCCCTACAATCTGACCCAGCCAGGAGCCTTGTCCCCGGAACGGATCCAGCGCTTTTCCGTCAGCAGTTGCGGCTTTACTCTGCTCTATGCCACTGAAAGGCTGGACGAGACGGTGCTGGACGCCTTGCAGGAACTGGCGGATGAGGCCCATCTGGTGGAACAGTTCATGGCCATGAAAAAGGGCGCGGTGTTGAACCGCATTGAGGGTTATCCCTGCGAAAACCGGCAGGTTTTGCACACAGCCAGCCGTGACCTCTTTGGCGAGCCGCCACACGCCGCCGCTGCCACGGCCAAGGCCAGGGCCGAACTGGACAAACTGCGGCGCTTTCTGGACGATCTGGACAGCGGCAAACTGGTCAACAGTCAGGGAGAGCGTTTTACCACCCTGGTTCAGGTCGGGATTGGCGGTTCTGATCTGGGGCCGCGTGCCCTGTCCTTGGCCCTGAACGCCTTTGCCTTGCCGGAGCGCGAGGTGCGCTTCATTGCCAACGTGGACCCGGACGATGCTGCCGCAGTGCTGGCTGGACTGAACCTGCGCCAGACTCTCTTTGTCATTGTCTCCAAGAGTGGATCCACGCTGGAAACCCTGACCAACGAAGAACTGGTCCGGGCCGCGCTGCGCGAGGCCGGGCTTGAGCCAAAGCAGCATCTGCTGGCTGTCACCGGTGAGGGCAGTCCTATGGATGACCCCAGCCGCTATCTGGCCTCCTTTTATATGTATGACTATATCGGGGGGCGCTATTCAGCTACCTCCATGGTGGGTGCAGTGACCCTGGGCTTTCTTCTGGGCTATGAGGCGCTGATGGATCTGCTACGCGGGGCCTGGGAAATGGACATGGCTGCCGAGCAGAGCAATATCCGCAAAAACCTGCCCCTGCTCATGGCCCTGATCGGTATCTGGAATCGCAACTTTCTGGGGTACAACACCTGTGCTGTTCTGCCCTACAGCCAGGCGCTCTCCCGCTTTCCTGCCCACCTGCAACAGTGCGACATGGAGAGCAACGGCAAGTCAGTAACGCGGCAGGGGCAGGCTGTGACCTGGAAAACCGGGCCTATTGTCTGGGGTGAACCGGGGACCAACGGTCAGCACGCCTTTTATCAGCTTATCCATCAGGGCACGGAGATCGTGCCCGCAGAGTTCATCGGCTTCCGCAAGAACCAGCGCGGACTGGATATTCAGGTGGCTGGCACAAGCTCTCAAGAGAAGCTGGTCGCCAATATGCTGGCTCAATCGCTTGCCCTGGCCCAGGGCAAGGAAGACAGCAATCCGGCCCGGAGCTTTGCAGGCAACCGTCCCAATCTGGTTCTCCTAGCCGAACGCCTGACACCCTTCCAAATGGGGGCCTTGCTGGCGCTCTATGAACACCGCATCGTCTTTCAGGGCTTTGCGTGGAACATCAACTCCTTTGATCAGGAGGGTGTGCAACTGGGTAAGGTTCTGGCCAAGAACCTGTTGCAGCATCTGGCCGCGCCCTCCCGGAGCGAGGAGCAAACAGTTGGCGAGGCGCTGCTGAAAACCGCTGGCATGTTGGCTTGAAGCTGGCTTGGATTTGTGCTGTTTTCCGGTAATTACGCAATTTTGTTTTTGGTTGACAAAGAATTTGCGGACGGCTATATCTCCCCAAGGATAGGCTCTCGCCAGAGAGTTCTGGTCATTTGCCTGCGCACCTGACACGTCGGCAGAGACTATAGTGTCTCGTTTTAACACCCACACTTCTTTCAGGAGGAAAACTGATGGCAAAGCACCCAACGCCTCTATTGGACGAACTGGAAAAAGGCCCTTGGCCGAGTTTCGTTACCGCCCTCAAAAAGCAGGCAGAGACCAAGCCCGAGTGCTGGGACCTTCTTGGTCAGCTTGAGCTTTCCTACAAGGACCGTATCACCCACTGGAAGCACGGTGGCATTGTTGGCGTGTTCGGCTATGGCGGCGGCGTTGTCGGTCGTTATTCCGACCGCCCGGATCTGTTCCCCGGCGTGGAGCACTTCCACACCATGCGTATCAACCAGCCGTCAGGTATGTACTACACCACCAAGCATCTGCGTGCTATGATGGATCTGTGGGAAAAGTATGGCTCTGGCGTCACCAATATGCACGGCTCCACCGGTGACATGATCCTTCTGGGTTGCCGCACCGAGAGCCTGGAACTCATGTTCTACGACATGACCCATCAGTTGGATCAGGACCTGGGTGGTTCCGGCTCCAACCTGCGCACTCCTTCCTGCTGCTTGGGTGAATCCCGTTGTGAGTGGGCCTGCTACGATACCCAGGAAGCCTGCTACACCCTGACCCAGCAGTATCAGGACGAGCTGCACCGTCCGGCCTTCCCCTACAAGTTCAAGTTCAAGTTCTCCGGTTGCCCGAATGACTGCGTTGCCGCCATTGCCCGTTGCGACTTCGCGGTTATCGGTACATGGAAAGACGAGATCCGCATTGATCAGGAAGCTGTCAAGAAGTACATCGCCAATGATCCGGCCTTCCCTTCCAACGCTGGCGCTCACAAGGGCCGCGACTGGGGCAAGTTTGACATCCAGAAGGAAGTCATTGACCTCTGCCCGACCCACTGCATGAAGATGGACGGCGACAAGCTGGTGATTGACAATGCAGAATGCACCCGTTGTATGCACTGCATCAACGTTATGCCGCGTGCCCTGCGTCCTGGTCTGGAGAAAGGCGCGACCATCTCCATCGGCGCCAAGGCCCCGATTCTTGAGGGTGCCCAGTTTGCGACCCTGGTTGTGCCTTTTGTCAAGGTGACCAAGGAGGACGACTTTGCAGGTCTGACCGAGTACATTGAAAAGATTTGGGACTGGTGGATGGAAGTCGGCAAGAACCGCGAGCGCGTTGGCGAGACCATGCAGCGCGTAGGTCTGCCCACCTTCCTCAAGGTTATGGAAATCGAGCCTCTGCCGCAGCATGTGAAAGAGCCTCGTTCCAACCCCTACATCTTCTGGCGGGAAGATGAAGTGCCTGGCGGCTGGGAGCGCGACATCGTCGAGTTCCGCAAGCGTCATGCGGCCTGATAAGCAACCGTTGATACTCCATTAATTTGACATATACTTGAGGAGACAGAACATGGGTTACGATCCGAACAATCCTATGGCAGACCGCATCTCCGACATAGGTCCCCGGTACTTTGGAGATTTTCTGCCGCCGGTCATCAAGGAGAACAAGGGCAAATGGCTGTATCATGAAATTCTGGAGCCAGGCGTTCTGATGCATGTGGCTGAAAGCGGGGCCAAGGTCTTCACCGTTCGCTGCGGTTCTCCCCGTTTGTTGACGGTCACCAACGTGCGCGACATCTGCGACGTTGCTGACAAGCACTGCGACGGCTATGTCCGCTTCACCACGCGCAACAACGTTGAGTTCATGGTGGATTCCCAGGACAAGATTGATGGGTTGAAGGCTACCCTGAAGACCTATGGCAACCAGTTCCCCATCGGTGGTACTGGCGCCAGCATCAGCAACATCGTGCATACCCAGGGCTGGGTACACTGCCACACTCCTGCCACTGACGCCTCTGGTCCGGTCAAGGTGGTTATGGACGACCTGTTTGAGTATTTTGGCAGCATGACCTTGCCGGCACATGTGCGTATTGCTCTGGCCTGCTGTCTGAACATGTGCGGTGCTGTTCACGCTTCTGACATCGCCATGCTGGGCATCCACCGCAAGCCGCCGATGATCGATAACGAGCGCATCACAGGCGTATGCGAGTTGCCGCTGGCCATTGCTGCCTGCCCCTTGGGTGCAGTCAAGCCGGACAAGGCTGAAGTGCGCGGCGAAACGATCAAGACCGTCAAGGTCAACGCCGAGCGCTGCATGTTCTGCGGTAACTGCTACACCATGTGCCCGGCCATGCCTCTGGCAGACCCTGAAGGTGACGGCATTGCCATTCTGGTTGGCGGCAAGGTTTCCAACTCCAAGTCCGAGCCGAAGTTCTCCAAGTTGGTTGTGCCCTTCCTGCCGAACAATACCCCGCGCTGGCCTGAAGTGGTGGAAGTCATTCGCAAGATCGTGGAAACCTATGCCAAGGATGCCCGCAAGTACGAGCGTCTGGGCGAATGGGCAGAGCGGATTGGCTGGGAAAAATTCTTTGAGAAGACCGGCCTTCCCTTCACCGAAAAATCCATTGACGACTACCGTCTGGCTTACAACACGTGGCGTACCTCGACCCACTTCAAGTACACCACGCACACCGACGCATACACCAAGTAAGTTCGGTGTTCTGACCGGCCAGCTCTTCCTGGAGGGCTGGCCGGTATTTTTTGATCACCTTTACAGGAGGAGAGAGCCCCATGGCATTAAGTGTTGAAGATTTGAAAAAGGCCATCATTGAGAAGGCTTCCAAGGCCCCGAAACCGCAGCTGTACATCAAGGATTTCTATGAGTGCGATCCGGACGCCAAACCGCGTGACATCAAGAAAATCGCCAACCAACTGGTGACTGAAGGTGAACTGATGTTCTGGTCCTCTGGTTCCACAACCATGTACGCTCGCCCGGACCGCATCAAGAACGAAGAGAAAAACATCTGAATCTGTCAGCATTATGTTTTTCTGAAGCAGAGATCTGTTGATCTCTGCTTTTTTATTGGCAAAACCATCAGAAAGAATCTGCAAAGACGTTCATGCGATATGCGCATTGAATACTACAGCGAACTGGATTCAACCAATCGTTTGGCTAGAGAACGGGCCTTGCAGAATGCCCCGTCTGGAACCATCATTCACGCCGCACGCCAAAGCGCGGGTAGGGGACAGTACAAGCGCAGCTTTGCCTCTCCTCCGGGTGGACTGTACTTTTCCCTGATTCTGCGCCCGGACATTTCAGCGCAGGATATTGCCATGATCACCTTGGCCGCAGGTCTTGGCTGCCGCGATGCACTGGCAAAGCAGTGTGGTCTTGCTGTGCGCCTCAAATGGCCAAATGATCTCTACTGCAAGGACAGGAAGCTGGCAGGTATTCTGTGCGAATACTGCATGATGCCTGATGAACAGAAAGAGAAGGCCGCAGTGATTGTGGGCGCTGGACTGAACGTGAACAGCCGGGTTACTGATTTCCCGCTTGAGGTGCAGCCCATTCTGACGACTGTGCGCGAGGAATGCGGCAAGGAATATAAAGTGGATGAGCTGCTGCTGGCCTGCGCGGCAGGGATAGAAGAGCGAGTAGCCCAGTTGCAGTTAGAGCGTTCTCGCCTTCTTGCAGACTGGCAGGAAGCAGACTATCTTGCCGGTCGTCGCATCCGGCATTGGGTGCAGGACGAATTGGTTGCAGAAGGCGTTGGACAGGGTATTGATGCCCAGGGACGCTACCGCTTGCAGCAGGATGACGGCCAGATTCGCTCTGTCCTGGGGGGCCAGCTTCGGCCCGTATAACCATCCAACAGCGTCCCTGGTTTGGGACAGACAGGAGCTTTGATGAGCAGCGTTTCAGAGGCAAAAAAGGTGCTGGCCGTGGAAGCCGAAGGGCTTCAGGCAGTGCATGACCGCATTGGTCAGGAGTTTGACCAGGCTGTTGACCTGATTCTGCGCTGTCCGACCAAGCTGGTTGTGACCGGGATTGGCAAGTCTGGATTGGTGGGACAGAAGATTGCGGCAACGCTGAACTCAACCGGCACGCCGTCCTTTTTTCTGCATCCGGTTGAGGCCATGCACGGCGATCTGGGCTTGGTTGCGCCGACCGACGTGGTACTGGCCCTGTCCTATTCTGGAGAAACCTATGAACTCAACCAAATGCTGCACAGCGTGCAACAGCGTCAAGTGCCGATTATTGCGCTATGCGGGCGACCAGACTCCTCTTTGGGGCGTCTGGCGCAAGTGGTGCTGAACAGCGCTGTGCCGCGTGAAGCCTGTCCCTTGGGGCTTGCGCCAACTGCCTCCACCACAGCCATGCTGGCTTTGGGCGATGCGCTGGCCGTGGTGCTTTTGGAGCGCAAGCACTTTCGCGCCGAGGATTTCCGCCGCAATCATCCGGGCGGAAACTTGGGGGCGCGGCTGAAGGTGGCTCTTCGCGAGGTCATGCTGACCGGAGACAAGGTGCCACAGGTGGCGCATACAGCCACTCTTGCCACTGCAATCGCCGAATTGAACGCCAAAAATCTGGGTGCGGTTTTTGTAATAGGTCCGCAGGGTGAACTGTGCGGCATTGTGACTGATGGCGATCTGCGTCGGGCTTTGTCCAGTGGTCAGTCCTTTGCCAACCTCACCTTGAACCAG
>CAMNHX010000052.1 GCA_946539945.1 uncultured Desulfobulbus sp.
TGAGAATATCTGATAGCTTTTGCAAGGGATGCCGTTTTGTGTACTGCCTGTCCGCTCTGTCTGGGACAGGCAAGTCTTGTTTCTTCACCAGACGACAGGAGGACTTGATGGCCAAAGTATTCGTGAGCTTTCTCGGAACAGGATCACAGGCAAAACAACCGGGCTACGATGAAGCCACCTATGATTGGCCTGGCAAGTCAACAACAAGGGTCAGGGCGCATTTCGCGCAAACCGCCATCCTGAAAATTCTGGAGGAACAGGCGGGCGGCGAGGGGCCAGTGGACAAGGTTGTCATCCTCTGCACCAGGGAGTCGGAAGACAAGCACCTGCGGCCCCTGCGGGACGAGTTGCAGGCGCACCTGACAAATCCGCCCGAACTGATTGTGCCCAAGCCTTTGGTCCCAACCGACATGAGCGCGGTCAACCAGTGGGGCTGGTTTGAACAGTTGCTTGAGGTGGTTGACACAGGCGACACCCTGATCATTGATTTCACTCACGGGATGAGGGCAGTACCCATCGTGTTTTCCAGCGCCATCGGCTTCTTGCAACGGGCCAAGGAGGTGACGCTCGCCCATGCCCTTTATGCCTGGTACGACGTGGCGGACAAGGGCCGGGTCCACCCTATCGTGGATATGCGGGATTTCTACGTGATCAACGACTGGGCCGAGGCGGTGGCCCGGCTCAGCGACGACGCCGATGCCCGCAAACTGGGGGAACTGGCTGAAAAGACCGATGTCGAGGCCCTGCGTCCGCTCAAGGACAGGGGGCTGATTCTGGCCTTTTCCGAGATGACCGACTGCATCCGCAATGTGGACGTTAACCATGTGGGCGAGAAGGTAAACGCGGCTCTGGAAAAGGTGCGGCAGACCCGCAACAGTGCGGGAGGTTCTGCCCAGGTAATGCTGGACCTGGTTTGGCGGAAATTCAGCGCTCTGGCGACGGGGTATCCGTCCAGCGGTCACTACGATTCGGCCTACTTCGGAATCCAGTTCGCCATCATCCGGGTGTTGCTGGAGCATCGGCTGTTCATGCAGGCGTACACCGCCATGCGCGAGTTGTTGGGATCAATAGGCATGGCGGGGTTGCCGGAAGACTACGCGGTGAAAAAGATGACCAACAAAGAAGCCAGACGGTATCGGGAACGCTTTGCCGAAGCCTTTGTCGGGATGTTGCAAAGGCCCAGAGAGGAATGGGACGTTCCGCCACCGAGACAAAGCGACAGTTCCCAACGCGACCCGGTCAGGGACCGGCAGACCTTGAAGCCCTGGTTTGACAGGCTTGAACAGGCGGGCATCATTTCGGAGGAGACGAAGAAGCTGGTCAAGGAGATGACCAAAATCCGCAACGGCTTTGACCACGCCTGGACAGCCCAAGCCGGCGTACAACCGGATATCGAGGCTGCGGGCCGCAGGCATCTGAAGCTGCTGGACGACCTCATCGCCCGCATGATTGCACAGAAACTGCTTGCATAAACAACTGAAGCAAACACATGATCAGTACCAGATTTGACAAACTGCCCGTTTTACGACAGAGTCCGGTCTTGCCGCCCGGCGGACCACAACGCTTTGCCGAACCACGGCTCAACAGCAACACGCCTTTGCGGAGGCATCATGAGCGAATGCAATCAAAATGACCTTCTTGTCCTGGCCGCGCTACTGCACGACATAGGCAAATTTGCCCAGCGTGCCGGATCGGTCAAAAGCGCCGACCTGGAGCAGGAATACTGTCTCACGGACAAGTACGGCAAGCCCTCACACACCCACGTCCTGTACACGGACGCCTTCATTGAAAGCGAGACCCTGCCGTTGCCTCCGGAACTGGCAGGCAAGCGCGGCGTTCTGGCCCGGATGGCTGCGGCGCACCATCGCCCGGATGCGGACAGCGTGGAGGAAATGTGCCTCATGCGGGCCGATCGCCTCTCTTCCAGTAGCGATCGCATGGAGGGTGAAAGTGAGGGCAACTACAAAACAGCACGGATGGAGTCGGTCTTCGCCAAAATCAGCCTGCCGGGAGGCAGGGCAGAGCAGAACACCGCCTTCCGCAAGCTCCGCTACGCCTTGCGCCCTCTGGACGCCGCAGGCGAACCGCCCCTTTTCCCGGTGTCTCTGAACCAGGCGCAGGCTACCGACTATCAGGGCTTGTATGCGCAATTTCTGCAAGCGCTGTGCGATCTGCCGCTGAACATGGGCATACGGCATTACACTCACTCGCTGGCCACAGTTCTGGAGCGGTTCACCTGGTGCGTGCCCTCGTCCACCTATCACACGGACGCGGATATTTCGCTCTATGACCACAGCACGACCACAGCGGCCATTGCCCAGGCGCTCTTTGCCTGCCGACAGGAGGGCATGGCCGGGGGCAAGGAAAAGCTCCTGCTCTTCGGCGGTGACCTGTCCGGCATCCAGAAGTTCATTTTCGGCGAAGACGAGATTTCCGGCAAGGGGGCGGCCAAACTGTTGCGGGCGCGTTCACTGATGCTCCAGATGCTGACCCGTTCTGTCTGGCTGACGCTGCTGGACCGGGCCAGGCTGGCCTCTGCGGCGCGGATCATGGACGCGGGCGGTCGTTTCATTCTGCTTTTGCCTGCCACAGCCCGCGTCAAGGAACTGGTTGGGACTCTGCAAGAGGAAGTCCACCGGGAGATGTTGGACAAATACCAGGGCGTTTTGCGCATGAACTTCGCCGAGAGCGCACTGGAAGCCGACGATCTGAAGCGGGAACGCTTTCGCGAATGTTACGAAGGCTTCACCGACCGGCTGGACCAGGCGAAACTCCGGCCTTTTGCCGGACTTTTCCAGGCCGGGCAGAGCGCAGTGTTGCCGATGGACCGGAACCTGTACGCCGAATACGGCGAATGCGAAACCTGTTGCCGTCGGCCTGCGGACAGCGCTTCGGTGGAAGATGGCCGGCTTTGCCGCGAGTGCGCTGATCTCATCAGACAGCTTGGACGGCGTCTGCCTGAGGCCACGCACCTGATTTTGCGGAAACAGGGCGAGGGCTTCCCGCTCCTGGGCGGCCTGCGGCTGTTCTTGAGCGCGGAAAGGCCTGACGCACGGGAAAAGGAGGCACTGGATATTCTGAACATCAAAAACCGCACCGCCTTTTCTGCGGCTCCGGTTGCCGGTTATGTGCCGCTCATCAGCCCGGAAGACGTGGACCGCTGGCGGAAGGACAAACGCCTTGTCCGGGGCGAGGACGGGATGGAGCGCTTTGTCGGAGACGACGAAAGTTTCAGGCCGGGCGACCCCAAAACCTTTGCCATGCTGGCGGACGAATCGCTCCTTCGCACGGACGCGGGCCACAGCCGTTCCGTGCCCTATCTGGCGGCCTGCAAGGCTGATGTGGACAATCTGGGACTGCTGTTCGGGGTAGGCTTTGGCATTGGTGCGGAAAGCGCATTTTCCATATCGCGCTTTGCCATGCTCTCGCGCATGATGAACCACTTCTTTTCCGCATATCTTCCGGAGTGCATCGCCGCGCAATTTCCCAACATTTATGTGTTGTTCGCGGGCGGCGACGACCTCTTTGTGCTGGGTCCGTGGGCAGACATCATCCACTTTGCCAGGCAGCTTCGCGAGGACTTCGAACGCTTTTCCGGCGGACACCCGGACGTGACCTTGTCTGCCGGGTTGCCGCTTTTCAGGCCGCGCCTGCCGGTACGCAAGATGCGCGAAGACGCGGAGACAGCGTTGGAACACTCCAAAGCGCGTTGCGGCACAGCCGGTCGCCACAGCAAGGACGCTGTTACACTCTTCGGCGTCACCTGCGCTTTCGGCGACTTCGGCGAGCGCATCGCCTTCGGTGAGCAGCTTGAGCGGCTGTGCCTGGACGGCAAGGTCACGCAGGGCTTTGTGCGCCGCCTGCTGGGCTATGCCCGCGAAGCCCGCGCCTTCCTGCGGGAAGGGCAGATCAATCAAGGGTTGTACATCTCGCACATGGCCTATGACATTACACGCAACTGCGAGGGAAAAGGGAAGCTTGCGCCCGATGATCTGACCCTGTTGCGCAGGATCGCCCATGACCCGGATTTCCCGGATATGGAAATGGACATTTCTTTCGCGCTGTACCGCACGCGCGTGTCATAGCAATTCTGTTCGCCAACTTTCCCAAGGAGGAAAACGCAATGCCAAGCGATGGAAGACAAGGAAACCGCCCTGCTTACGGAAATCCGAATACAGGAAGACAGGGGAATCGCCAGGGGTATCAGCCTTCCGGCCAGAGACAGGAATCCGCGCCGGTGGAAAAGGCCGTTTATTTCGACAACAAAGGCAATCTTGACGCCAGATGGGTGGACACGGAAGCGGAAAAGGTCGCTCTCAATCTCGGTGAAGGGGTGAAGGCCGCGCAGCTCCGCAAGTTTTACAACGAGGTGAAAACGCTGGAGCGTATGTGGATCACCCGGGGGCGAACCGACGAGGCTTTTGCCGAACTGCTGCCGCAGGTTAAAATTCTCAAGGCGAAAGCGGCTTACGCCAAGGCGCGCGGCGTCGCCAGTGACCATTTTCATCGTTGGCTGTCCGAGCATGTCAATGCCGTCAATACCCCAAAAGATTTTGCCGCTTTCCTGCTGCATTTTGAAGCAGTGGTCGGCTTCTCCAAAGTGAAAGATTGAGGAGGCACAAATGCAACTCATCGCCATCAAGCAGATCACCGGCACCATTCTTCTTCGTTCCGGTTTGCACATCGGCGCGGGCAGGGACACCGTGGAAATCGGCGGACTCGACCAGCCCATCATCAAGCACCCGGTCAGCGGTGCGCCCTATATTCCTGGCTCTTCTCTTAAGGGCAAGATGCGCGCCCTGCTGGAGACCTCCATTTTTTTCACGCGCCCGGACACCCAAAAATCTGTTCTCGAGGGCAAACCCTGCGAATGCGGTCGGAAAGACTGCCCGGTCTGCACGCTCTTCGGTTCGCATCAAGCGCCGAAGGATTGCGATCCCGATCTTGGGCCAACGCGCATTCTGGTGCGTGACGCCAATCTGACGCCCGAGTGCGAGGAGCAGTTCAAAAACGGACGCCTGCCCATGGAAGTCAAATATGAAAACATCATCAACCGGGTACAGGGCGTTGCCGAACATCCCCGACCTCTGGAGCGCATCCCGGCGGGAACCGCATTTGTCTTGAGCATGGCGCTCAAGGTCTTTGACGGCGACAAGGTGGAAGAGTTGCTGCAACACGTTTGGCAGGGTCTGAAACTTGTTGAAATGGACGCGCTGGGCGGCGGCGGATCACGCGGCAACGGCCAGGTGCGTTTCGAGGAATTGAAACTGGACGGCGAGGCGGTGGATTTGGACAAAGTCGCCGTTTTTGACCACAAATAAGCCCGGCGCGGGCAGGAACACGGGAAACCGTATGCACAAGGAGACCGTATGCTGCATCGTTATGTTTTACAGCCGCTTTCTCCGTGGGGCACGCCGTTGCGCGGCGATACGCTGTATGGCCTGATTTTGTACCGCATCGGCGAAGACGAAGGCGTGCAGGTCCTGCGTCAAACGCTGGACGCCTGCCGTCAGGGGAAGCCGCCTTTTGTCGTTTCTTCGGCCATGCCGGAAAACAGGCTGTTCGCGCCGCTCCTGCCGCCCACACCCCGCGAAGTGTTCCGGCAATGGGTGGAACAGGGGGCATTCTGCGACCGAAAGGGGAACAAACTGGCGCTGGGCGACGCCCTGGCCCGATATAAAAAGTTTCGCAAAATTTCCTGGCTGACCTGTGAAACCTGGCAAAAACACGCCAAGACCCTGTCCGTGCGTCGGCTTTTTGCCGAATTCTGCGCCAACTATCGGGAATGCGACGCTGTAATCAAGCGCGAAGTCCCCTTGTTCCGGCGTGGCGTGGAGCCACACGTCACCATTGACCGCTACACGGGCGGTGCACTGGAAGGCGGCCTGTTCGCCGATACGCTGTTCTACTTTCGCGAAGGCGTCAAACTGCACCTCTACGCGGAAACCGAAGAACCGGACGCACTTTTGCGCCATCTGCAACGGATAGGCGACATCGGCTTCGGCAAAAACGCCACCACCGGCAAGGGGCGTTTTGCGGCGGAAAAGGACGTGTCATTTTCCCCGGCTGACCTGCCTGTTTCAGGTTCACACCGCCTTTTGCTGTCGCCCTGCGCAGCCCATGATATGCGCGGGTTGCAAGGCTGCTATGCTGCGGACGTGAAACGAGGCAAGGCAGCCCCACACCTGTCCGGTGGCAATCCCTTCAAAAATCCCTTTCTGTGCCTCAGGGAAGGGGCGCTGCTCTCGTCCGTGCCCAACGGCCCATACGTGTTGGACGACGTGCATGAGTACCCGGACATCGCGCAGGTTGTCCAGCCGCTCTGTCTGCCCTGTACGTTGAAGGAGGAAAACCATGCCTGAACCCCGTGTGCGTGTATGGCACAATCCCAACTTCGAATCAAATGCGCCGCGTTCCGGTGGCAACGCTGCGCCTCGCAAGCCGCGCCAATGGAACGAGAAAGGCTTCATCCCTTTCCGGCTGGAAGTGTTGACGCCTGTCCATATCGGTTCCGGAGAGACGCTTTCACCGCTGGAATATGTCCTCCGTCAGAAAGACGGAGAATGGCGTCTGTACCGGCTGGATATGCGGGCCTGGTTCGCGGAGTCCAGCGATGATGCGGCGGTGCGCGGAGCCATCGAATCGGACGACCTGAAACGCATCCAGAAAACAGTGGACGAGAAAACCGGCCCAACAGCCGAAGACGCGGAGCGTTTGGCGCTGTTTTCCTGCCGGATTCCCGATGAAACGCTCGTGGAAGACCTTCGGCGGGTCTTGGAGCGGCAAAGCGGCAAGAAAGGCGAGGTGGACGCCATCATGCGCAATCCGGCAGACGGTTCTGTCTGCCTGCCCGGGTCCTCGCTCAAGGGTGCGCTGTCAACCCCGCTCATCAACCGGCAAGACCTGCAAAAAAGTGGAGACCGGGGCGGCTTTCTCAAGGGGGCACTCGATCCCTCGTTCAAACCGCGTGATCAACAACGCGAGTACCACGAGCGCATGAAGCGGATGTTCGGCGACATCCGCATCCATGCCATGCAGGCGCTCAAGGTGTCCGATGTCCTGATTGCCCCGGATGTCTGCCATATTGTGCAGGCCGAAGAAAAAGCCAGGAAAGCGGACAAGACGCCAACGCCGAAGAACGCCTGCGAAGTCATTCCGGCAGGGGCGATGTTGTATGGCCGTCTGCTCTTTGACAGCGCATCCGGCGAGCCACAGATTCAGGGACCGGACTGGACAGCGGATTTCGGGCAACTGCGGGAACTCTGCAACGCCTTCTATTTGGGCCGCTTGGCGGTTGAGTATGGGAAATTTTACACACTGCCGCATTGGGGCGAGGTACGCGGCGAAATGGACCAGGTGCTGAAAAAAATCGCCGCTGGCTTTGGTCTTGAGGAACAACAGGTTAAAGTTATGGTTCAGGACGCCTTGCAACAGTGGAAACCGGACAGCGGTCCACGCGAGGTGGCGACCTTGATTCAGACGAAGCTGCAAGCGCTTGGCAGTGAAAATCCTCCGCTTCTCTTGCGTGTGGGGCATTATTCCCATGTGGAATGCATGACCGTGGACGCCAACGCGCCCAAAGGCCGCTCCTTCAAGGACAAGGAAGGCAACATGACTGATCCCGTCTTCGGCACGACCCGCACCCTCGCCGCCGGGAAGCAGCCCTTCGGCTGGGTGCTGCTGCATTTCTGCACGCCTGAAGAGTACGCGGACGGCATTCTGCAAATCGAAACGGACGTTGAAAACGCGGCGCTGGAGCGTCGGGAACTGGCCCGGGAAGCTGCCAAACGCAACACGGCCAAGGCACTGGAAGCCGAACGCATACACCGCGAGGCAGAAGAACGCCGGATCGAAGAAGAGAGCAAACGGCAGGATGAGGAAGCACGGCTGGCGGCCATGTCTCCGGAAGAACGGGAAATCGATACCGTGGCCTCTTTGCGGGCAACGGAAAACGAGGCGGTGGCCCTGTACAGCAAGCTGGATGGTCTGGACGGAGCCTTGCAAGGCAAGGCGGCACGGGCCTTGCGAACCTTCTGGGACAAAGCGGGCAAGTGGCAGGGCAAGGGCTTGACCAAAAAGCAGACGGAAAAGGTGAACAAGGTCAAAGCCTTGCTTGCCAAGGAGGAACCATGATTGAAGCCCGCCTTTGGGAGTTCCAACCATGACGGACAGCGCCAATCCCCCTGTCAGCGAAG
>CAMNHX010000053.1 GCA_946539945.1 uncultured Desulfobulbus sp.
AGTTCGATATCATCGGAGCCACGGAGAGTGAGGGAAAAGGTTTTTCCAATGACCTCTGGCATGGCGGTATGGCACAGGCCACAGTAAACGGAAGACGTGTTTATAAGAGACTTTTCATCCGCCCGAAGAAAGGAGGCGATGCCCAATGAAAACGACGCTGCATACCGACTGGACGGTCGGAGACCTGTGCAAGGGCTTCATCTACGACAAGAACGAGGGCAAGGGCCTGTTCGGTCTTGACGGAAAGCTTGTCATTCAGCCCGAATACCAGCGCAATTACATCTACGGCGACGGCAAGAAGGATGTCGCCGTGGTGGAATCCCTGCTCAAGGGCTACCCACTCGGCCTGATCTACTTCGTGCTGAACGCCGACGGTATGTACGAGGTGCTGGACGGGCAACAGCGCATCACATCCTTCGCCCGTTTCGTCAATCAGACATGGAAGTTCGCGGTGGAGTGGAAAGGAAAGCCCCGTTATATCGACAGCCTGGACCCGGACGAGCGCAAGAGGATCACGGAAGCGCCGCTGACGATCTACGTCTGTGAGGGCGAGCCTTCCGAGATACAGGAGTGGTTCGAGACCATCAACATTGCGGGGGTTCCGCTGGCGAGGCAGGAACTGCGCAACGCTTCCTATCACGGGCCTTTCGTGACCAAGGCACGGGCGGTCTTCTCCAACACCGGCAACGCCAACATGAACCGCTGGAAGACCTACGTCAAGGGCGACCCGAAGCGTCAGGCCATCCTTGAAACGGCGCTGGCCTGGGTGAGCGACGGCGACATTGACGGCTACATGGCCTTGCACCGGTACGACACGGGCATTGACGAACTGAAGAACCATTTCGATACAGTCATCGACTGGGTTGATTCTGTCTTCGACTACACGGGCGGCGAGGTCTGCGGGCTTGACTGGGGGCGGCTCTACCGCCAATATCATGCAAACGCCTATACCAAGGACGTGGTGACGGAGCGCGTGGAGGCATTGCTTGCCGACACGCAGGTCACGAACAAGAGGGGCGTGTTTGAATACATCCTTGGCGGCGAGCAGGACAGCGCCCTTTTGCACGTCCGCGTCTTTGATGAAAAGACAAAGAAGGCGGTCTATGACGCACAGACGAAAGCGGCAAAAGAAAAGGACAAGTCCAACTGCCCGCTCTGCGCTATCGGCCACGACAACAACGCCAAACGCATATACCGGCAAAGCGAGATGGACGCCGACCATGTGACAGCCTGGAGCAAGGGCGGCGCGACAGACGCCGCCAACTGCCAGATGCTGTGCAAGACGCACAATCGGGCCAAAGGGAACAGTTGACATCCTCCCCCGCCTAAAGGCGGGGGATTCCTACCGCGTTCAGGAGCAAGACAGCACTCCTGAATCACTTCGGTGGGTTCCTGCTTCAACGAGACTGCCCAGAGGAACAAGGCTTGGTTTTCGCCGCAAGATTCCCCAATGTGGGGAATTTTACGGGTGCGAACCAAGCCCCTATTCCCCCAGGTCTCATTATCTCTCCACAGGCTGACACCGCTATGTCCTACCGCCAGATGATGAAAATAGGCAAAGGCCCGGAAAAAGGCAAGTGGGTTCGCGCTCTACATCCCCGCCCTGAAGGGCGGGGCTTTCCGCGCAGCCCGGTAAAAAGACAAAACGGAACCGCTCCAAATAAAAAATGAAAACGGAATACATTGGTGAAGAGAGCAAGGCATGATTAAATCACAGGTAAAAGCAAGCATTGAGCGTGGTATTGCCGCAGGCTGTGCCGCAGGTTTCTGGCCGGAAAAGGTGGCGGATGCTGTGGTGGAAGTGCCCAAACGGGCAGGTCAAGGCGATTTTTCCACCAACTTTGCCATGGTCGCTGCAGGCCGCCTCAAGGCCAAACCCAGAGACCTGGCTGCCCAACTGGTTGGGTTTCTGGAACAGGACCCGCTCTTTGCCAAGGTGGAGATCGCAGGCCCCGGCTTTATCAACCTCTTTCTGCAAACCAGTGTCTGGGCACAGGTCCTGGCCCCGGTGTATGCGCAGGACGAGCGCTTTGGCTGTTCAGACGCAGGCGCAGGCAAAAAGGTGCTGGTGGAGTTTGTCAGCGCCAACCCGACTGGTCCCTTGAGCGTGGGACACGGGCGCAACGCGGTTCTGGGTGACTCCATTGCCCGCCTCCTGGAGGCCGCAGGTTATGCGGTGCAGCGCGAGTACTACTTCAACGATGCGGGCCGCCAGATGCGGGTTCTGGGCGCATCCACCAAGGCGCGCTGCCTGGAGATTCTGGGCCTGCCTGCCGAGTTCCCGGATGACGGCTATCAGGGCGGCTATATCTACGACATTGCCAGAAGCCTGATCTCTGAACAGGGCGAGGCCCTGCAAGACGCGCCAGACGAGGTCTTTGTCAACCATGCGCGGGAAGCGATCTTTGCGGACATCAAAAAGACACTCAACCGCATTGGCATTCGCTTTGACAGCTACTTCAACGAGCGTTCCCTGTACGAAAAGGGCCTGATCGACAAGGTAGTGGCAGACCTGCGCGCCAAAAACCTGGTCTATGAAAAGGATGGGGCCACCTGGTTCAAGAGCACGGAATTCGGGCTGGACCAGGACCGGGTCATCATCAAGAACACCGGTGAACCCACCTACCGCCTGCCAGACATTGCCTATCACCGCGAGAAGTTTGCCCGTGGCTTTGACTGGATGGTCAACATCTTTGGTTCAGACCACATTGCCACAGTGCCGGACGTGCTGGCAGGTGTGCGGGCCTTGGGGCTGGATGACAGTCGGGTTACAGTGGTCCTGTACCAGTTTGTCACCCTGATGCGAGGCGGCAAGCAGGTGAAAATGTCAACCCGTAAGGCTACCTTTGTCACTGTGGACGAGCTGGCAGACGAGGTAGGCGTGGATGCCATGCGTTTCTTCTTCCTGATGCGCAAGCCAGACAACCTGATTGAGTTTGATCTGGATTTAGCCAAGCAGCAGAGTCAGGAAAATCCGGTGTACTATGTGCAGTACGCCCATGCCCGGCTGTGCAGTATTGCGCGACAGGCTGGAGAACAGGGACTTGCCCTGCCCACTGCTGCCGAAGCAGGCGATCAGGCCCTGCTCTCCCGTCTGGTTGAGCCTGAAGAACTGGCGCTTTTGAAGGCTGTGGCCGCGTATCCTGAACTGGTAAGCAGTGCGGCGCAGGACCTGGCCCCGCATCGGCTGGTCTTTTACCTGATGGATCTGGCTGGCGCTTTCCACGGTTTTTACAACCGGCACAAGGTTTTGGGTGAGGATGCCCAGTTGAGTCGCGCCCGCCTGCTTCTGGCAGGCGCTTTGCAAAAGGTGTTCAGAAACGGGCTGGCGCTTATCGGTCTGAACGCGCCGGAACGGATGTAAGCCTGACCGGGGCTTTCCGTGGGACCTTCCCGCAAGAGCACAGGAAGCCCGGCAACTGCGCCGCGCCCTCGTCCCCGGACCAAACGCTCGCAGGCCAAGCCCTTTTGCATCGAATTGGGTTGGAAGGAGCTGTTTGGTCTGCTGCTGTTCTTTTTTCTCCTTGAAACAGCGATGTTTTTTGTGGGCGTCTGGGCTGGGCAGACCATTATTTTTCCGCGCTCCCAGACTGCAGTCCCAGTCCTGGAAGCCGGGACTCCCGATACCGGGCACAGGCAGCCTGAAGACTCCAGCCGGAAAGGCGGGAAGGTGCAGCAGGGCGCGATTCCGCCCTCGTGGTAGGCGCGGGCAAGCTGCCAGCGGCTGGAACCCGTCGTAGTGATTCAGGAGTCTTGTCTTGCTCCTGAATGCGGTAGGCATCCCCCGCAGAAGGCGCGGGAGGAGGTCAAGATAAAAGGAAGAAGTATGAATTATTCAGAGCGGCAGATCGGCATTGTGTGCATTCTGGCAGCAGCCATGCTCTGGGGCACAACAGGCACAGCGCAAGCCTTTGCGCCGCCTGGCTCTGATCCGCTGGTGATTGGCGCATTGCGGCTCTTGACCGGTGGCGCGATTCTGTGCGCGGTGTCAGCTTGGCGGCATGAATTCGGGCGCTGGCGCGACTGGAACTGGTTTCTGGTCGCTGCGGCGGCCTTTTGTATTGGCAGTTTTCAACTCTGTTTTTTTGCGAGTGTCCGTCTGACCGGGGTGGCTGTAGGCACTATGGTTGCCATTGGCAGTGGCCCGCTTCTGGGTGGTCTTCTGGGTCACTTCTGCTTTGGCGAAAGGCTGACACTGCGCTGGTGTCTGGCAACCCTTTTGGCTGTGGCAGGCTGTCTTCTGCTGGTCTCTGGCGGAGCAGCCATGTCTGTAAACGTGTGGGGAGTGGCTCTGGCCCTGGGCGCTGGCGTGGGCTATGGCGGATACAACTTTCTTCTGAAGGCACTGCTGTCCGGGCCGGTGCAGCATCCGCCCAGATCAGTGGCTGCTCTGGCTACGGGGGGCGGAGCGCTGCTGCTTCTGCCTGTGCTGGGGCGGCTGGACTGGAACTGGCTCATGCAGGGGCGCAGTCTGGCAGTGGTGGCGCATTTGGGGTTGGCAACGCTGGCGCTCTCCTACTGGCTTTTGACCCAGGGGCTGCAGCGCCTGCCTGCCACGACCGTGGTCACTCTGGGGTTGGCTGAACCGGTGACAGCCACGCTTCTGGGGCTGCTGGTCCTGGGCGAGCGCTTGCAGGGGCAGGCAGCCCTGGGCGTGACCTTGGTCTTTGCCGGACTCTTGGTTCTGGTGTGCCCTTTGCCACACAAGGAGCAAAAAAATGAACAGGGAACAGCTTAAAGGGCTTATCCGCCCGGCACGCATGGACGATGTGCGCCGCATTCATGATATGCTGAACTTCTTTGCAGACCAGCACCTGATGCTGCCTCGTGCTGTCAGTTCCATTTACGACCATCTGCGCGATTTTGTGGTCTATGTTGAAGATGAGGAGATTTACGGCATCTGTGCCCTGCAAATCTGCTGGGACAATCTGGCGGAAATCCGGTCTCTGGCCGTGGACACGAGCCGTCAGAAGCAGGGCATTGGGCGGCGTCTGGTGGAAGCCTGTCTGGACGAGGCCAGGCGCTTTGCCATCAGGCAGGTCTTTACCCTCACCTACCAGGCTCCCTTTTTCCGCACTCTGGGCTTTCAGGACACGGACAAGCAGCATCTGCCCCACAAGATCTGGAGCGACTGTCTGCACTGCCCCAAATTCCCGGACTGCGACGAGGATGCGCTCATCTGGATTGACAGCGATTAGAGCCTTGTGGTGGGGTCTTCCCCGAAACCGGGCCGCCGTTTCTGGCTGGCGGCGAAGTTGAAGAGAAATGCGGACTCTTCCCTGCTGTCCGGCAAGAACGCCACTTGACGCCGCCCCTTTTTCGCCCCATTATGGAAACCTGCAACTTCCCGCCGCAGTGATTCTTGTCAACAAGGAGGATTTCAACCATGTTCACACCTAAAAACCGAGGCAAAGCGCTGGCTCTGGCCCTGTGCCTCTTCGCTTTGCCCTGCCTTGTTTTGCCCGCACAGGCCGATGACGCTGACATTGCCATTCTGGACAGAACCGCCAAAGCCTTTTCCGCAGTGGTCAGGAAGGCTGGTCCGGCAGTTGTCCAGATTGCTGTGGAAAAAAGCGCCAAGGTCCGGGGGCTGCATCAGTTTCCCTTTGAAGACTTTTTCAACGATCCCTTTTTTGAGCAGTTTTTCGGACCGCAGTTCAAGCAGCGGCAGGAACGCGGCAAGCCCCGAAAATTCCGGCAGCAGGGTGCAGGGTCTGGCTTCATCATCTCT
This sequence comes from uncultured Desulfobulbus sp., assembly GCA_946539945.1. Taxonomy (GTDB): domain Bacteria; phylum Desulfobacterota; class Desulfobulbia; order Desulfobulbales; family Desulfobulbaceae; genus Desulfobulbus. Next base: position 5,732 of record CAMNHX010000053.1, read on the forward strand.
GCAGATGGCTATATCCTGACCAACAACCACGTGGTGGACGGCGCGGACAAAATTACTGTCCGTCTGGCTGACGAGCGGGAATTCACAGCCAGGGTCATTGGCACAGACCCGCAGACCGACGTGGCCCTGATCAAGATTGACGGCAGTCGCTTGCCTGTGTTGCCTCTGGGCAACTCCGACAATCTGGAGGTCGGCGAGTGGGTCATTGCCATAGGCAGTCCTTTCCAGTTGAGCAAGACCGTGACTGTGGGCGTGGTCAGCGCCAAGGGGCGCAACCGCGTGGGCATGACTGATTATGAAAACTTCATCCAGACCGATGCGGCCATCAACCCTGGAAACTCCGGTGGCCCACTCCTGAACATCCGGGGCGAGGCCATTGGCATGAACACCGCCATTTTTTCCAGAAGCGGTGGCTACATGGGCATTGGCTTTGCCATTCCCATCAACATGGCGAAAAACATTGAGCAACAGCTCCGATCCACAGGCAAAATCACCCGGGGCTGGCTGGGCGTGATGATTCAGGATGTGGATGAGGAACTGGCCAGACAGTTCGGCGTGCAAAGCCGACGCGGCGCTCTGGTTTCCGAGGTCAGCCCCGGATCACCGGCAGCCAGGGCCGGTGTGCAGCAGGGCGACGTCATCATTGCCATGAACGGCAGGAACGTGGACAACGTCTCTGACCTGCGCAATCGTATCGCTGAAACCCGCCCTGATACAACCATCAACCTGCGCGTGCTGCGTGATGGGCAGGAAAAGAACCTGAACGTCAACATCAGCGCCCAACCCAAAGATATGGGCGGCTTTGCCTCCAAGGGCGGTCAATGGGGAGGAAGCGGCTTGCTGAAAGAGATGGGTCTCTCCCTGCAAGACCTGAACAGTTCGCTTGCCGAACAGTTTGGCTATAAAAAGGATCAGGGCGTCCTGATTGCCAGCGTGGAGCCGGGCAGTGTTGCGGCAGAGGCAGGTCTGGCAGGCGGCCAGCTCATTGAGGAAGTCAACCGTGTGCGCGTGCGCAGCGTGCAGGAGGCGCAAGCCGCGCTCAACAAGGGCAAGGGCGGCAAACAGGTACTCCTGCGCGTGCGCTCTGGCAATGGAACCCACTACATCGTACTCCGCGCCGACTAGGCGTCAGGCGCGTTCCCAAACAACCGGCAGGATCAGCTGCAAGGCTGTCCTGCCCAACTCCACTAGTGCGCCATGAACGAACTCGAAAAAGAAAAAACTGTTTCGGAAAACACCGTTCAGGAAAACACTGTTTCGGAAAAAACTGCTCCGGAAAAAACTGTTCCGGATCTGCCGGACTTTCTGGAAGAAACTGCGCCCAAGCCCAAGGTCAAACTGGGCAAGTGGCGGTCCTTCTGCGAGTTTTGCAGCAAGTGGCTGACCGGCTTGGTCTTTCTGACCATTCTGGCGCAAATCTGCTATATGTTTTTCAAAAAGGAGCCGTTCTGCCCCAACGACGGCTGCAAGGTTGTGGAGACCCTGTTGCCCCTGCCCCTTTCGCCGGAGATCATGAACGGGGTTGGACTGGCCTACTTTGGCCTGCTCTTTCTGCTCTTCAGATCGGCCCGCAAGCACCCGGAAGGCGGCATAGCCCGCGCCCTCTTGCCTCCCTTTCTGCTGGCCGGCATGGCAGCGGAAGGTGTGCTTTCCATGTTTCAGTACCAGAATGGGACCTTCTGTCTCTACTGCTGCGCCATTTTGGGCACGCTCTTGCTGATCAGCCTGTTCTGGGGCGGCAGGCAGATGCTGGCCGCGCTCTTTGTCTTTGGTGGTGTCTGCACGGCGAGCTATTTCCTGGTCCAGCCCAAAACCTTGATCATGCCAAGATCAGGCATTGAGTCAGGGACTTTTGCCCTCAAGGCAGGGCCAAAAGGCAGTGAGACGCGCTATTTCGTCTTCAGCGAGTCCTGCCGTCACTGCAAGAGCGTGCTGACCGCCCTGTTGCGGGACGAAAGCGCCACTTTGCGTCTGAACCCCCTGGCAGCCCCGCAAAGGCTGGAACTGCCCGGGACCGCGCCGCAAAAGGATTTTGCCCCGGAAGCCAATCTGGCCTTTTTGCGCGCACTGGGCATTGATTCTGTGCCAGTACTGCTGGTGCAGCGGGAGGACGGCGGCATGACTCTGCATGAGGGCGTCAATCAGATCAGTGCCTATTTAGGTAGCGTATCCGGGACAGCACCGGAAGCGGAACCAGTCCAAGAACCTGACAAGGCGGAAGCAGGCGACACGCCGGAAGCATCGGGAAAGGATGCAGCAGGCAGCGGAGCCGCGCCTGAAGATTCAGGAGAAAAATCGGTTCAGGAGGAGATGCAGCCGGAGCAGAGTGGCGAATCCTTGACCCAGCCGGACAAGAGCGCAGCAGAGGAAACAGCGCAGTCTGAACAGTCCACGCCAGAACCGGCGGCAGAAAAAGAGCCAGAAGCGTCCAAGACCGAGACTCCGGTCCAG
>CAMNHX010000054.1 GCA_946539945.1 uncultured Desulfobulbus sp.
TATTCATTACACTATTGTAAATACATTTTTTAGTTCGAGTAAACACCCCCTAAAAGTTGCGCGGGAAGGCGCACACGTGGGGACAGTCCCTACGGCAAATGTGGGTCCAGACTGTTTGCAATCTCCAGGAAATTTTTAACTTGACCAGGCAGGTTCTTCATGGCGCAGGCAGACATTGACCGGGTGCTTTTCCGCCCGACACGACACGACAAGACAGCAGCCCCGGAAGGGGCCTGTAACATCGATATTCCGCTTGCCGATGGCACGATTCTGGGAGCGCGGCTCTTCATCCACGCTGCTGCCAGTCCCACGCTGCTCTTCTTTCACGGCAACTCCGAAACCGTAGCAGACCACGATGCCATTGGGCCTCGCTACACGGCAGAAGGGGTGAATTTTTTGGTTCTGGATTACCGGGGCTTTGGCTGGAGTGGGGGGCATCCCTCCCTGTCCAGCTTTCTGCCCGATGCCCGAACCGCCTTCTGCTTTCTGCGCGACTGGCTGAACCAGAACGGCTATACCGGGCCTCTGGCACTCATGGGCCGTTCTCTGGGCAGTGCCTGCGCCATTGACGTGGCCTTCAGCCACAGCGGTGAGTTCAAGGCCCTGGTTCTGGAATCCGCCTTTGCGCAGGCCCTGCCTTTGGCGCAAGCTCTGGGGCTGGACCTGGAGGCCCTGGGACTGTCCGCCGCAGAGGACCCCTTTGACAATGTGGGCAAAATTACCTGCATCGGCAAGCCCACACTGATTCTGCACGGCCAGTATGACCAGCTCATCGGTCTCTGGCAGGCGGAAAAGCTGCACGCAGAAAGCGGCGCAAAGACCAAGGAGTTGCAGGTTGTGCCCGGAGCGGATCACAACTCGCTGATCGAAAAGGGCGGACGCTACTACTTTTCCACCATCGCAAATTTTGTGACCAGAGTCACCGGGTGCGCACCAAGCTGGCGTGAACGCCGTCGCGCCTTCAAGGCTGCGCAAAAGGCAGAACAAGAGCAGCAGTCATGACGCAAAAGCGCGACAGCGTCCTTTCCTGGGACGAGTACTTCATGGCCGTGGCCCTGCTCTCTGCCGGTCGGTCCAAGGACCCGAACACCCAGGTGGGGGCCTGCATGGCTGATCCCCACAATCGGCTGGTAGGTGTGGGCTACAACGGCTTTCCTCGCGGCTGTTCAGACGATGAACTCCCCTGGGCCAGAGAGGGCGCGTATCTGGACACCAAGTACCCCTATGTCTGCCACGCGGAAGTCAACGCCATTCTGAACGCCATCTCCCGTGACCTCACAGACTGCCGGATGTACGTGGCCCTGTTTCCATGCAACGAGTGTACCAAGATCATCATTCAGGCAGGCATCCGGGAAATCATCTACCTTTCCGACAAGTACGCGGATACGGATTCGGTGCGTGCTGCCAAGCTCATGCTGGACATGGCTGGAGTCAAATACCGGCAATTTGTACCCCAGCGCTCATCCATCCTGATAGACTTTACGCAAGCCACGCTAAAAGATGCCTGAAATCCTTGCTGAAATCCATACCGCCTTTATTGAGCTTGACAAGCTCCTGAAGCGGGAAAGCGTGACTGCCACAGGCGGCGAGGCGCGTCTGCTGGTTGCCGCTGGAGAGGTTCGTGTGAACGGCGAAACCGAACTGCGCAAGAGACGCAAGCTCCATCCGGGCGATGTGGTGGAGACCAAGACAGCGCGACTCCTGGTTGTGGCTGCATCTTCCTGATACGCTGCCGGGCCTGGTTTGCAGCCGTACAAGGGTTTCTCTGGGCTGTCTTGCTGAAGCAGGAACCCACAAAGTGATTCAAGAATGTTGTCCTGCCCTTGAACACAAAACTCCCCTGCCCCAAGGCAGGGCAATGTCATAAACTTAAGGAATTTCGTTGAGTCCCGGTCTTGCGGCAAAACGGGAGTTCGGGGTATCTCCGGGGCAGACACGCGGGTCTGCCCCTATGCCTGATTTTTCAGCGTTTTTCGCTTAAGTTGATGACATTGCCAAGGCAGGGGAGGATGTCAGTCCGCAAGAGCGGTCCCCAATTTGCGGGCCTCTTCCAGAACCGGTTTTCCGGCAACCGCGCCTGCCTCCAAAACACCGCCAGCCAGTACCCGGCCCAGATCCCGCCAGCCCAGAAAGCGCAAAAGACTCTCGTAGTAGTCCAAGGCTGGTTTCCAGTTGTCCAGCGTATCGCCTTCAGCGGCCATGAGCAAAACGCAGTCCTTCTTCGGGTTGGCGTAGTTCGGGTCCAGTTCGGCCACGGCAAAGAGCCGGTCAAAAGCCGCCTTGAGCTGCGCGGAAAAGCTCCAGTAGTACAGGGGCGAGGCCAGAACCACGATGTCCGCCTCCCGGTAGGCCGGGTAGATTTGCAGCATGTCGTCCTTCTGCACGCAGGGGGCTTCCGGGTTTTTGCCACCTTTCATGCAGCCCAGGCAGCCGTGGATCTGCAGATGGCCCAGGTCAAAGCGTGTGACCCTGTGTCCAGCTGATCCCGCGCCCTCGGTAAAGGCGTCGCAGAGCATGGCCGTGTTGCCGTTTTTCCTCGGACTGCCGTTCAGTATGGTGATTTTCTTGCCCATTTCCTTGTCTCCTCTTGTCCCGGTTTCAGTGGGTGTGAAAGACCTTGGTAATGATTTTCCAGCCTTCCTTGTCCTTCAAAAGCAAAAACATATCGCTGTAGCGTGCGCCGTGCCACTTGTCAGACTCCACCCGTACACAGGCGATGGTTCCCGCAATGTCCACGGCAGTGATTTCCGCATTCAGTTCTTTGGCTTCAGGATGTTTGTCGATGAAGTTGAACAGGTCCTGGATGGGGCCGCCGCTGATCACGCCCTTTTCCACGCCGTAGATGATGGCGTCCTTGTGGAAGGCGGGTTGCATGATCTCGCTTTTCCCTTCCTTGCCGGACTGGATGTACAGGCCCACGACCTGCCGGATGGCGGCGTAGTCGGCAGGTGACGCGGCAGGTGTTTCCGCCCGGGCCTGCGGTGCGAAACCTGTCGCAAGGATGGTGAGGCACAGGGTGCAGAACAGTTTTTTGTAATGTACATTCATGATACTACCTTCGCAATGGAATGATGGAATATGGCTGTCAACATAGCCAGCCCGAATGTGGCGATAAAATAACGAATGATAAAAAATATGCAAAGGAAAAAATCGCCTGATTCCGACAAGAATACTCCGTTTCCATACAATTTTCCTGTGTTTTCCAGAAAATGGTGAAAGGTTAGAAAATATAACAGACAATACAGTATATTCCTCACCGTCACAAACCTCGACGCCATGCCCGCGCCCCTGCATTCGCCAGAGGCTGGCATTGGAAGGTGAACCATGAAGGGTTTTTGCATCCGCAAAAGCCTTTGGCCCAAAAAAAGGACCTACCGGGAAGCTTTTGGGAGTTGCTTCCCCAATCATGGCGGCAAAGGCGAGCGACGCGATTGGGGCGGTAAGTGTGCATCCTGCAGATCAGGGAGAGACAAAGATGGGCAAACAAAGCCTTTGGGATGCGTAGCCCCTGCGAGCCGTCTTTTTGCATCCCCAGCTGGAAGCCCTCGCGGCAGCCTTGACGCCCCGCCTCTTCCCGGTCAAAGAAACTCTTTCCGGGTAGCCCGCCAGACAGTGGCGGCGCGTGTTTCAGCAGCTTTTGGGAGCGTTTTTTCCTGGCAGATATACCCCACTGTTATTTTAAGGCTAGAGCATTTCCGTTTTTACTTTCTTGTCACGCTGAACGGAGCGAAGTGACTTTTTAACGAAGTGGTGAAAGGAGTAAAAAGACAAAATAGAAACGCTCTAGCGCCGAAGAATCGCTTCGCACAGCACGATAGGGGAGGTGGCAGAAGATGCTTTGCTCTGTTCAGCATCACTTTCCATCGTAACGGTGAAAGTCTTCAGGAAAAACAGGAAAGAAGAGAGGGAAAATAAACACAAGAGAAAGTCAAACTATTCCTGCTATTTTTAGGAATAACAGTACCATAATCAACGGGCAAATATAACGGATCATGAAGGAAAATTGCCTTTTCAACCGGAAGTTCTCGCCATTGCGCTGCATCTCGTCAATAACCCACTGCGGCTTCAGAATCCATCCAACCAGCACGGCAGAGAGTAGCGCCACCAGCGGCATGAGTACATTGGTGCTGATGTAGTCCATCAGATCCAGCAATCGTGCAGTGGACCCGTTTGGCAGCTTCAGATCCATGTAAAAGAGGTTGTATCCCATACACACAATGCTGGCAGCCAACACATATACAGCAGTAAGCACAAGCGTCACCTTTTTTCGGGACGCGCCAAAGACTTCCATGCAGGAGGCGGTCAGAGTTTCCAAAATCGACACGCTGGAGGTCAGGGCGGCAAAGGTGGCAGTCAGAAAGAACAGCAGGGCAATCACCACCCCCATACTGCCCATGGCTGCAAAAACCTTGGGCAGGGACACAAACATCAAACCAGGACCAGAAGCCATGCCTTCCATGCCCTCATAGACAAAAATCGCGGGAATGATCATCAGTCCGGCCAACACGGAAACGCCGGTGTCAAACAGCCCGATGTGGCAGATGGAATGCGCCATGTTCACTTTGCCCCGCGCATAGGCCCCGTAGGTGATCATGATGCCCATGGCAATGCTCATGGAAAAAAAGAGCTGCATCATGGCGTCCAGAAGGATTTGCAAAAAACGGCTGAAGGTGAGTCCCTCAAAGTTGGGGATCAGATAGACTTGCAATCCCTGCATCCCGGTGCGGGTAATGCCCTTGTCATCGGTGTAGCTCAAACCCAAGGAGTAGAGCGCCACGCCAATCACCACCAGAAGCAGGACAGGCATGATGAATTTTGCAGATTTTTCAATCCCCTTGTTGATGCCCCTATAGACAATGAGCGAAGTCAGGCCCAAAAAGACCAGGGTGAAGAAGAGCGGTGCAATCGGGGCCTTGATAAAGTTGGAAAAGTAGCTGTCCTGTGCAGCAGCCTGACCCGCACCAAACAGATACACAACCATGTACTTCAAAATCCAGCCACCGATGATCGGGTAATAGGTCATGATGATGGCTGGCACGAGAAAGGTCAGTACACCCAGAAAGCCCCAACCAGAGTGCGCAGTGGCATAGGCTTTGACCGGACTTTGCCGCGTCTTGCGGCCAATGCTGAGTTCTGCAGCCAGCATGGTGAAGCCAAAGGTGACCAAAAGAAACAGGTACAGCGCCAGAAAAAGTCCGCCGCCGTCCTTGGCAGCCAGATAGGGAAAGCGCCAGAGATTGCCCAGTCCCACGGCACTGCCTGCCGCAGCCAGCACAAAGCCCAGATGACCGGTAAAACGTCCTGTGGTTTTGGCTTCCATTCATCCTCCTCGAGTCTGCAAAAAAAAGGCGCTCCGCCGGGAGCGAAGCGCCCTGTCCGGTTGTTTCCCGCGCAATCAACGCGCCCTGGCGGCAAAGTCCAGCATCCGCTGAATGGGAATCCGCGCCCGGGCTGCCACTTCCGGCGCAACCCGGATTTCGTTGGCCCCGCTTTCCAATACTGTAACCACCTTTTCCAAGGTGTTCATCTTCATCCAGGCACAAAAACCGTCCTGTTCCACAGAGGGTGCGGACAGAAAGCGTTTTTCCGGGGCAAGCTGGCGCATCTTGCTGAAAATGCCCGGTTCTGTGGCCACGATAAATTCCGGGTTCGGCATCTTTTCAGCAGCCCTGATCATGGCTGTGGTAGAACCCACCACATCAGCCAGAGCCACTACCTCCTTGGAGGATTCAGGATGAACCAGAACCGCAGCCTCAGGGTGCTCTGCCTTCATCCGCTTGAGGGCTTCTGCGTCAAAGCTGGTGTGAACCACGCAGGAACCGGGCCAGAGCAGCATATCCGCGCCGCTCTCCCGCTGCACGTAGCCGCCCAGATGCTGGTCCGGTGCCCAGAGAATCTTCTTGCCCTGCGCTGCCAGATGCTGCACCACTGCCAGCGCAATGCCGGAAGTCACCATCCAGTCTGCCCGCGCCTTGACTGCAGCGCTGGTATTGGCATAGACCACCACCGTATGGTCAGAATGCGCGTCACAGAAGGGCACAAACAGTTCTGCCGGGCAGTGTTCGTCCATAGAGCAGGTTGCCGCAGGATCAGGCATCAAAACCCGCTTTTCGTTGTTCAGAATCTTGGAGGTTTCGCCCATGAAGCGCACGCCTGCCACCACCAGCGTGGAGGCCGGATGGCTCATGCCAAAGCGGGCCATTTCCAGGGAGTCTGCCACACAGCCGCCGCTTTCCTCGGCCAGTTCCTGCAAGGCGGCTTCAGTGTAGTAATGGGCAACCAGAACCGCGTTTTCCTGGCGCAGGAGGTCACGGATGCGCTCTTTCAGACGGGCTGTTTCTTCGGCTGTGCGCTGGGGAAAAACCGGCACAGGCGGCATCTGGCAGGAAGGTATCTGCACCGGGGCAAGTTGGGCTGTGGTCATGATCGTTCTCTCAAGGGAAGAGGAAGAGCGGGGAGGCTATCCCGCCGTGTTGTCCGCACTTGGCCTGTCTTCTCCTGCATGAAGAGAGGGAACAGGCAAGCCTGTTCAAGGCTGGAAAAGCAGGGCCAGAGGCGCAGCCGCAAAACCGGCTGCAACATAGCCAGAGCCGCCCTGCAATGGCAAGGGAAAAGGCAGAAAAAAGCGGGCAAAGCGCCTGTCTTGTGGTATGCTGACGGATTTGTCATGCTGCCGGACAAGGTTCTGGCCATGCAGGCAACAAACAGGCACGCAGAATCTGCCGCATTTTTTGCACATTCCATTCATCGAGGAGTTTTTCATGGGACAGAACTATTTTAACACCCTGCCGCTTCGTCTGAAACTGGAGCAACTGGGCAAGTGCCGCTTCATGCACGCTGAAGAGTTTGAGGGCGTGGAGAAACTGAAGGGCAAGAAGATCGTGATCGTTGGTTGCGGCGCCCAGGGCCTGCACCAGGGTCTGAACCTGCGCGACTCCGGGCTGGACATTTCCTATGCCCTGCGCGACGAGGCCATCAGCTCCAAGCGCAAGTCCTGGCAGAACGCCACGGACAACGGCTTCAAGGTGGGCAACTATCAGGAGATGATCCCGACCGCTGATCTGGTCATCAACCTGACCCCGGACAAGCAGCATTCTGGCGTCATTGCCGCCATCATGCCGCTCATGAAGCAGGGCGCCTGCCTCTCCTACTCGCACGGCTTCAACATTGTTGAGGAGGGTATGCAGATCCGCCCTGACCTGACCGTCATCATGGTTGCGCCCAAGGGACCAGGCACTGAAGTGCGTGAGGAGTACAAGCGCGGCTTTGGTGTGCCCACCCTGATCGCTGTCCACCGCGAAAACGACCCCAACGGCGAGGGCATGGACCTTGCCAAAGCCTATGCCTGCGGTCTGGGCGCGGACAAGGCGGGTGTTCTGGAGTCTTCCTTTGTGGCTGAAGTGAAGAGTGACCTCATGGGCGAGCAGACCATTCTCTGCGGTATGCTGCAGACTGGCTCCCTGCTCTGTTACGACAAGATGGTGCAGGAAGGCGTGGACGAAGGCTATGCCTCCCAACTGGTGCAGAAGGGCTGGGAAGTCATCTCCGAAGCCCTGAAGCATGGCGGCATCACCAACATGATGGACCGGCTGTCCAACCCGGCCAAGATCATGGCCTTTGATCTGGCTGAAGAGATCAAGGCCATCCTGACCCCGCTCTTCCACAAGCACATGGACGACATCATGTCTGGCGAGTTCTCCAGCACCATGATGAAGGACTGGGCAAACGGTGACAAAAACCTTCTGGCCTGGCGGGCCGAGACTCAGGCCACAGCCTTTGAAAAGGCCCAGTCCGGCAACGAGGAGATTTCCGAGCAGGAATACTTTGACAATGGCATCCTGATGGTGGCCTTCATCAAGGCTGGCGTGGAACTGGCCTTTGATGTCATGGTTTCTGCAGGCATCAAGGAAGAGTCTGCCTACTACGAGAGCCTGCACGAGGTTCCCCTGATCGCCAACCTGATCGCCCGCAAGAAGCTCTACGAGATGAACGTGGTCATCTCCGATACCGCCGAATACGGTTGCTATCTCTTTGCCCGCAAGGCAGTGCCCATGCTGCATGACTTCATTGCTGCCCTGGACACCCAGGCCATTGGCGAAGGTCTGGACGATGAGGACAA
>CAMNHX010000055.1 GCA_946539945.1 uncultured Desulfobulbus sp.
CTACCTGTGCCAAAACTGGCCGGGCCGCGTGTCCTGCGTACCCAATCAGGGTCTGCCGGAAATCGTGGACGGCAAGACCTGCTATCCGCTTGCCCCGGACGAGTATGCCCAGGAGATGCGGCGCTTTGTGAACGAATACGGGGTTAGCGTGGTAGGGGGCTGCTGTGGAACCACGCCCCGGCATATCAAGGCCCTGGTCGCGGCAATGCAGGGCGCAAAACCCAAAAAACAGGAGGCAAGTGTATGAAGGCGCAGGTGGCCAGTCTGTATCAGGCTGTTGATTTGCAGCAGGAAATTCCGCCGCTCATGATTGGCGAGCGGGCCAATGCCAACGGATCAAAAAAGTTCCGCGAACTCCTGCAGGCCGACGACTTTCAAGCCTGCCTGCGCATCGCTTTGGACCAGGAAAGCCGGGGCGCGCAACTCATCGATCTCTGCACCGCCTATGCAGGCCGCGACGAGATCCACGATATGACCACGCTGGTGCGCCTCTGCGCCCAGTCCCTGAAAGCGCCACTCATGCTGGATTCCACCACGCCTGCCTGCATTGAGTCCTGCCTGAAGCTCTATCCGGGCCGGGCAGTGGTCAACTCGGTCAATCTGGAAGACGGCGGCAAGACACTGGTTCAGGTCTGCCGTCTGGTCAAAACCTACGGAGCGGCAGTGGTGGCCCTGACCATTGACGAGCAGGGCATGGCCATGCAAACAGCGGACAAGGTCCGCATTGCCAAAAGAATATACGATCTTGCGGTCAAGGAATGCGGGCTTGCGCCCAGTGATCTGCTCTTTGACTGCCTGACCTTTACCGTGGGTTCTGGCGACGAAAGCCTGCGCGACGCGGCAGACCAGACTCTGGAAGCCATCCGGCAGGTGAAGCGCGAACTGCCTGGCTGCCTGACGGTTCTGGGCTTGAGCAATATCTCCTTTGGTCTGAAGCCTGCGGCACGCAAGGTGCTGAACTCGGTTTTCCTGCACGAGGCTGTAGCTGCCGGGCTGGATGCGGCCATTGTGGATGCGGCCAAGATCATGCCGCTGGCCAGCATCCCGGAAACAGACCGCAGCCTGGCCCTGGCCCTGCTGCACAATCAGCAGGAGGGCGAGGAAACGCCGCTCATGCGCTTTATCGGGCATTTTGCCGGACAGGAGCAGGAAGAAAAAACCGAAACCGGGCCGCAGGGCGGCGCGGCAGACCAGCTCTTCCAGAAGGTCCTGCGCGGCGACCGGGAAGAACTGGAAGACCTGCTGGCCATCCTGCGGGAGCGGATGCGCCCCTTGGACATCATCAATCATATTCTGGTTCCAGCCATGCGCCACGTGGGCGAACTCTTTGGCCGGGGCGAGATCCTCCTGCCCTTTGTACTGCAGTCTGCCGAGACCATGAAGAGCGCAGTCACCTTGCTGGAACCCTTCATGGACAAGAGCGCGGCAGCCAGTGGCCCGGCTGTGCTTCTGGCCACGGTCCAGGGCGATGTGCATGACATTGGCAAGAATCTGGTTGACATCATCTTGAGCAACAACGGCTACACGGTCCACAACATAGGCATCAAGGTTCCGGCAGAGCTGATCATCCAGAAGGCGCAGGAACTGCAGGTTGATCTTATTGGCTTGAGCGGGCTGCTGGTGAAGTCCACGCTGGTGATGCAGGAGTCTCTGGCCCAGTTTGCCGCTGCTGGTCTGCGCGTGCCCGTGCTTTTGGGAGGCGCAGCCCTGACCGCCCGCTTTGTGGCAGAAAACTGCGTGCCAGCCTATCCCGGGCCAGTGGTCTATTGCGGCGACGCCTTTGCCGGTCTGCGGGCAGTGCAGGACTTTGAGGCCGGGCATCTGGTCTCAAGCACTTGGACAGACAGGAGACCGTCCAAAGCTGAAAGCAGCGGGGCAGAAGCCTTGAGCCATGAAGGCCCAGAGCCTGAACCGCCCTTTTGGGGTGTCCGCTACGAAGAGCAGATTGAGCCGCAGAGGCTTTTTGCCTGTTTGAACAAGGTCGCGCTGTTCCGGGGCCGCTGGGGTTATCGCCGGGGCAAGATGAGCGAGGCAGAATACGCGGATCTGCTGACAGGGACAGTGGAACCGCTTTACAAGAGCTTTTGCCAGCAGGCCCGGGATGCAGGCTGGATTGCTGCCCGGGTTGCCTGGGGCTATTTCCCTTGTCGCGCCGAGGGAGAGCGCTTGCTGGTGACAGCAGATGGGCAGGACTGGACCTTTGTCTTTCCCAGACAGCGGGTTGCGCCGCAGCGCTGCATTGCCGACTACTTTCGGACGCAGGAGGCAGGCGGCGACGTGGTTGCGCTTTTTGTGGTCAGCATCGGGCCGCGCTTTGGCGAGGAGATCGCCCGGCTCTACGAGAAAAACGCCTATCATGACTATCTCCTGCTACACGGTTTGAGCGTGGAACTGACCGAGGCTTTGGCTGAACTCTGGCACAGCCGCATCCGGCAGGAACTGGGTCTGGCAAGGGACCAGGGGACACGCTACAGCTTTGGCTATTCCTCCTGCCCGGATCTGGAGTTGCAAAAGCCGCTCTTTGCCCTGCTCAAGCCGGAACAGATCGACATCCATCTGGGCGAAACCCTGCAAATGACGCCGGAGCAGAGTACGAGCGCTATTGTGGTGCATCATCCGCAGGCCAGGTATTTTGCGGTGTGAAGCGCTCCAAAACGCTCTAACCCCAACGCGACACCTTGAACGCCATGCAAGCCCTGATTCTGACGATCCAGTTTATGACCCGCTATCCCTTGCCAGGCAAGGTTCCCTTCACTGCAGAAAATTTTGTGGCCGGGATGAAGTGGATGCCTGTGGCAGGTTTCCTGGCAGGATTGCCATCAGCCCTTGCCCTGGTCTGCTGCCCCTTTTTTCTGAACAGCCAGCTGTCCGCCTTTGTCGCTGTAATCGCGCTCATCTGGGTGACAGGCGCACTGCATCTGGACGGCTTGGGAGATACGGCGGACGGACTCTTTTCCAATCGCAGTCCAGAGGAGATGCTGGCCATCATGCGGGATTCCACTTTGGGCACGAGCGGCGTAACAGCGATTGTATTGGCCATCCTTTTGAAATTCCTGCTCTTTGCCAGTATGCCGCCCAGTGTGGCGATCACAGCGGCCCTGGTTGCGCCTACTGTGGGCCGCATGGCCCTGACCTGGCATGCGGCAAGCGCACCTTACGCCCGGACCGGACCAGGACTGGGCGAGTTTGTCAACCGCGTGGGCTTTCAGCAGGCTTGGGCTGCTACACTGGTGACACTGCCCGCCCTCCTGCCCGCCTGCCTGATTCTGTACGTGAGCTGGCCTCAAGCCCTGCTGCTCTTTTTCGTGATCCCGGCCTCTGCCGCACTTTTTGCCATTCAGTTCGCCCTCCATCTCACCCAAAAGCTGGGGGGCATCACAGGCGACACCATAGGTGCGACTGTTGAACTGACCGAACTGCTGACCCTGTTCTTTTTCTCCCTCTTTGGAAATCCCCTGCTATGAATGAGAGCATTGTGACCCGTTTACACCTTATCCGTCACGGCGAAACCGAAGAAAACCAACGCGGTATTCTTGTGGGCAGCACGGATGTGGCCCTGTGCGAAAACGGGCGAGTCCAGGCAAGAGACCTGGCCGGACTGGCCCGCTCTCTGCCCTTGGACGCCATCTTTGTCAGTCCCATGCTGCGCACCGTGGAAACCGCCATTCTGGCCTTTGGTCCCAAGGCTCGCATGAGTACGGACAGCAGACTGAAGGAGTGCCATTTCGGCGAATGGGAAGGACTGTATTTTGCCGAGATTGCAGGCCGTTACCCGGAAATCTGGCAAAACTGGCTGCGCGATTGGGAACACACGCAGATTCCGGGAGGCGAAACCTTCTCGCTCTTTACCCAGCGTCTCATCACCTTCTGCGATGAAATTTTGCGCGAGCATCCGGGCCAAAATCTGGCAATGGTGACGCACGGAGGCTGCATCCGTACCCTGCTTTCCCACTATCTCTGCGGTTCAGCAAGCGTGGGCTACTGGAAGTTCAAGGTGGAAAACGCAACCATAATCACGCTGGAATTTGCCGAGAGCTTTCCCATGTTGACCGGTTTCAATCGACGGTAACGCAGTTTAGAGCAATTCCGCTTTCATTTTTTAGACTTTTACCGTGCTTCGCACTGAAAGACTTTTACCGTGCTTCGCACTGAAAAGTCGCTTCGCTCAACATGACATACAAAGTGAAAACGGAAACGCTGTAAGGTACTGCGTTCATCGTGACCTCCATTTGTCTGCGGTACTCCCCTGGTCTCTCGCCATACTTTACACGGCAAGTGTACCGGGCAATCCGCAGCCCGACAAATGGAGGTCACTTCATATTGTCTCTCATGAGCTTCAAAATCAGGGAGACCGGGGGAATATGGTCCTGGTTTTCGCCGTCCAATTCCCTCTTTTGGAATCTTGCGGCGAAAACCAGAATCTGTTCCTCTGGGCAGTCTTGTTGAAACAGAAAGCCACCGAAGTGATTCGGAAGTGCTGTCTGGCTCCTGAACCGTCAGGAATCCCCCGCCTTCAGGCGGAGGAGGATGTCAAACAGGCGAGGCGCTTTTTTCGTTGGCCTGTTCCCCTGATGGCCCTTTTTCCTCCCCAAAGACCCGCAACTGCTGCAACAGCACCGGGGTGATGAAATAGTCAGCCAAGAGGGCGCTGAGCGCTCCCACACAGACCAGCAAGCCCAGACGGAAAAATACATTCACCTCTGAAATCATGTAGGCGGAAAAGCAGAGTCCCAGAACCACACTTGTCATCAGTATCGCCTTGCCTGCCACGCGGAAGGTGCGCCGCGTACTTTCCGCGTAACTCCCGGTCCGGGCAAATTCCAGCTGGCTGTGGTTGATGAAGTGGATGGTATCGTCCACTGCCAGACCCAGGAGCATGGGCATGACTGTTACAGTCATGAGGTCCAGGGGAAAACCGCAATAGCCCATGATCGCCCCGGTAAACAGGGAGGGCGCGATATTGGGGATCATGGCAATCAGTCCGATCTTGATGCTGCCGAACACAATGGCCATGAGCGCACAGATGGTCAGAATGGACAGACCCAAAGACTTGATCTGGCCCCAACTGATGTAGTCCTGCATTACCGTGAACTGACTCAAGGAACCTGTCAGCACTATTTTCGCTCCCGGAAACAGCTCTTTTGCACGATCCCGAATCCGCTCCAGCTCTCGCGCCGCCTCTCCGGAGTTGTAGTCATCCACTTCCACCTGGATACGCAGACGCTGGTACTCGTAGTCAACCCAACGCTCTGCCTCTGCTCCGCCTGCGTTCTCGTACAGCAGCAGGACCTGCGCAATCTCTTCAGTGGTTGCCGGAATACGGTATTCCGATTCTGCTCCAGAGCGCACGAGCTGATTCATGTCCTTGAGAATATCGAGCAGGGAACTCACCTTTTTGGTCAAGGGAAACTGCCCTATCTCTTGGCAAAGCGTGTCCAGCTTGTTCAGGTTTTCCGGTGTCTTTGCATCGCCCGGAGACGGCAGTTCTATACCTATTCCGTAAGAGTACAGGGAACCCACCTTTGACTCTGCAATGGAGCAGATACGCGCCACATAGGGGACCTTCATGCCGGAGGACTCGCGAAAGTCAAAGGAAATATCGATACGAAACAGACCGATAATGCTGATGAGGAAAGTCAGGGCGCAAATACCCAGGGAAAGTTTCGGGCGCAGCAGCACGCGATCACCCAGGTACATCACGAGGCGATCCAGAATACCGGCACGGGGCGGGGAGAGCTTTTCCGCCGGGCGGTCCTTGCCAAAGGACAGCAGCGAGGGCAGAAGAATGATGGTCAGCAGGTAGATCAGCGCTGTGAGCGAGGCAGCGGTTACACCCATCCAGCGCACCGGGCGGAGCGGAACCACGCAGAACGACAGCAAGGCCGCGACCGTGGTCAAGGCGCTGAAACCAATCGGCCAACCCGACTCACCGATGCTCTTGGCAAGCGACTGCTTGCGCAAGCCTGTCTGCGCAAATTCGCTCCGGTAGGCATTCACATAGTACACGGAATAGCAAACCGCCATGGCCAGGCCAAGGAAGATCGGTAAAAAGATCACGGTCGGTTCATGCACTATCCCCAAATATCCTTGCAAGCCGAAAATGAGCAAAATGCTGACCACTGCCGACACCAGCGGAAAAAAGACGCCTCGCAGGTTTCGCAGAAAAAGCGCCAGGGCCACCATCATCAGAACAAGCGAAATGCCCAAAAGTTTCGGGGTTTCCTTGCCCATGTACAGGCGTTTTTCCAGATCAATGACCGGCAGACCTGTGGTCTTGGGGTTGAGGGAGGCATACTGCGGACGGGCAGCTATCTCCTTCACCTTGCGGCCTATGGCAAGGTCCACAGCCTCACCGTTCTCCGCCGTTGCCCCCTGCGGTATTGTCTTCAGGCGAACCATGATCCAGGTCTGCCGCCCGTCATCGCTCACGATACGGTTCCGCAGGGACTTCTTCTCAAGCGCCTTCTTCCTGATCCCGGCCAGCACCGCCGGATCAGTGGGGACCGGGTCAGGAACAAGCTTGTCTATATTCAGCCCCTCCTCTGTTGCTGACGTGAATTCCATGTCTGTCAGGGAAACCACATCATCCGCGTAGGGGACCTCATGCTTCAACTCCTGCCCCATCTGACGGATCAGGCGCAGTGCTTCGGGTGTAAACACGTCCTGGCTCTCCACCAGAACCGCACAGAAATCGTCATTCCCGAAAATCGACTCGAAATGCCGCTTGGCAATGAGCAGTTCGTCGTTCTCCAGAAAGTAGCTCTCCTGGTTGGTGTCCGACTTCACCAGCGGCAGGCCAAAAATCGCCACAAGCAGGAGTATCCCCACCACCACCAGATTGATGGTGCGAAACCTGACAATGCCCGTGCCCAGACGATGGAAGCGTCCGTTGATCTTTTCAATATCCAGCATGGCTCCTTCTCCTTGCTGCAGCGGTTACAGTCTCCCGCTTTGCAGGGTTGCTACCCGGAACAGTTCATCCTTCAAACCTGTATCGTACTCTATGGATTCGATCTTCAGTATTGTCTGGTGTTGCCGCGATACGCTGTTCACTTCGGTGTGAAAACTGGTCCAGATACCCTTTTCCTGGCGCAGTTCCTTTACAACCAGGGTCTTGTTCAGACCATCCTTGTCGTAGTATTCTGTGCGGACCAGCACATGGGACTCCTTATCCACCCAGCTTACCCTACGCACATACAAATCATCAGGATCTACCGGCACGGATTCAAGCTTCCAACAGGTGCGTCCTTCCAGTTGTTCTTCACCAAGCAGGGTATGCTTATCCTTGTCCACACTTCTTTTGCCCAGATCGTCATAGGTGAAATCCGTACCCATGAAGTACTCGTTCTTGCTCTTGCCGCTGATACGACGCACGTTCTTCATTGCCGGCATATACAGCCAACGGTCGTCATCCTTTGTAGCGTCCTCATAGGACCAGGAGAGAAACATGGTGTTCTTCACATCCGCAGGCTCCCGGAACACCATGATGGACTTCTGGTCTTCACCGTAGTCCTTGGAAAACATATCCACCTTGCGCACACGGGTAGCACCGCGCTGGTTGACCAAGGTCATGGTGGCTATCTGCTTTCTGTCGTCGCCGTTTGGCCGGTCGTACACCAGCTTGGCAATCGCCCGTCCGTCCAGTTCCTCGGACGCGGCCTGTTCCGCACCACCAACTGTCAACACCACCAGAACACCAGCAAGTATCACTGCATTCCACATCCTTGACATACGTCACTCCTCATAATGACCGGATCTTGCATCATCCGGGTTAAATTCAGCTCTGCACTTCATTTCCCGCTTCGCTGGAAAACATGAACGTAGCAAAGCTGGAAAGTTCCTGTCATTCTGAACGAAGCGAAGTGAAGAATCTCCTGAAGGTTTCCAGAATATCGGCAAAAGCAACTCCTGCAAACATTCCGGTATTCGGCAGGACTGCTTTCACCGTGCTGGCGCACTGGAAAGCCTTCAGCGCTTCTCGCTTCAGGCTTTCCAGCGTAGCGGGAAATGCAGACTTTCCAGCGAAAGACAAAGCGGAAACGCTAATAGTTGATAGAGCATTTCCGCTTTGTGGGAACCTTGCCAGGTTCCCTTGATC
>CAMNHX010000056.1 GCA_946539945.1 uncultured Desulfobulbus sp.
TCCTAACCGCAACTTCTTCCCTGTCACCCTGCACGACCCCTGCAACGTGGTGCGCCTGATGGGCGTGGTGGAACCGCAACGCGAGATTTTGCGCAAGATCGCGCCCAAGTTCCGCGAAATGCCCTGCCACGGGGTAAACAATTACTGCTGCGGTGGCGGCTCCGGCTTTGCCATCATGGGCCGCAACAACATTGAGCAGTGGCGCAACAACATCACGGGCCGCAAAAAGATGTGGCAGATTGGCGAGGCTTTCAAGGACTGCCTGGGACCGGAAACCAAGAAGTACATCTGCGCCCCCTGCTCCAACTGCAAAGGCCAGATCCGCGACATTCTGGGCACACACAAGCTCTACACCAAAAACGGCCTGGCCTACGGCGGTCTGGTGGAGCTGATCGTCAACGCCATGGAAAACGTCACCCCCTTCTCCATCTGGGAAGGCTGCGAAGAGCTGGAAATGCTCGACTGGGCAGCTGAAGCCAAGGAGATCTGGGAGGCCCAGCAGGCTGGCGCAGAGGCTGCGGAGAGCAAATAAATACACTTAAAAGGTGTTACAAGGTGTTACAAAAAAGGGAGGCATCAGCCTCCCTTTTTTGTGTATTTTGTAATCGATACCTTGTGTATCCTTACAGGCAACCCAGAACATCCTGCATGACGCAGTTGTGGAACCAAGGGCGAAACTGCCGAATTTGCTGGTTTTTCCGCGTGGGATGCACCCGGTTGGTGAGTAGGATTACAATTTTGTTCTTCGATGGATCGATCCAGAATGATGTACCTGTAAACCCGAGGTGTCCCACGCTTTCCGGAGAAAAACAGTCCCCGCTACTGGACGTTTTAGGTGTAGGCCGGTCAAAACCCAAGGCCCAGAGTCCGGCTGGACTGCTGTAGGCCAAAGCCTGCCGTAGAGTCTCACCCCTGATATTTGGATGGTCCTGCCGTCCTTGCCAACAGTCCACCAGCAGACGACAAAAACCTGCCACTGCCCCTACATCGCCAAACAGCCCGGCATGACCAGCCACACCGCCCAGAAGCCAGGCGTGTTCGTCGTGAACTTCTCCCTGCAGCGTGCGCCCTCGCCAAGGGCAGTTTTCCGTTGCCGCAATTCCGGCACTCGCGTGCAGCCCGGTCCTCCCATCCAGCGGACGAAAGCCAATCTGCCTTTCCAGTCCCAGCGGTGCGGCCAGTTTTTCCCGGAAAAAAACGTCCAAGGGTAAATTGCTCACCTTTTCCACAATGTCGCCCAGGGCCAGAAAGCCCAGATCGCTGTACACGCAGCGGGAGCGCCGCGTATATTCCGGCCTTTCACCAAGCACCCGCCTGAAGAGCCTGGACCGGTTGTCAGCCTGTTGCACCGGCTGAAAGTCGCGGAAATACTCCCGATAGGCAGGCAGTCCTGAACAGTGGTGCAGCAGGTCTGTCAGGCAAATCTGCTGCCAGTGTTCCGGCCAGTCGCGACAGCAGGACAGTTTGGTGACTGGCTCATCCAGATCCAGACGCCCCTCACCTGCCAGGGCCAGCACGGCCAGAGTGGTACACAGAGGCTTGGTCAGGGAGGCAAGGTCAAAGAGGGTCTCCGGCCTGACTGGAATGCCGGAAGCCCCATCAGCGCTGCGCCCGCTTGCGGCAAGGACCTGTTTCCACCTCTTTTCCTGACGAAAGCAGACACAGGCTGCCACCCCTGAACAGACCCTCTGTTCCACCGCTTGCCCACACAGTTGTGCCAGGCGCTCAGTATGCTGTTTTTCCATGATTTTTCACCTCTTCTTTTCGTAATCAGTATTTGATTTTTTGAATGATTTAAGGTAGTTTAACGAGTTATCCACAATTTTGTGGATAACTTTGTGGATATGTTGTGGAAAACTTGTGGATAACTTGCCCCCTGCGGACTTATCCACAGTTTATCCACAAGTTATCCACAGGCCATTGTGGATAACTAAACGAATAAAATCAGTCTCTTACGTGAGTTATCCACATTTTCCCCAGCCCCAACAAACAACAAGACAAAATAAAAAAAAAGGATCTCTTATGGGAATGCATTGTGTGGTGCATAGTGGCGATTTTCTGAAGGCGGTGGGCGCTCAACAGAACATTACGAACAAGAAGGGCAGCATGGCCATTTTGAGCAACATTCTGCTTGAGGCTGTGGATAACCACCTGATCTGCACAGGGACGGATCTGGAAATCGGTTTGAAGCAGACGCTTCCTGCCGAGGTGGTTGAGCCTGGGCAGATCACCCTGCCTGCCAAAAAGCTGTTTGAAATCGTGCGTGAGTCAGGCGAGGCAGACATTGTCCTGCAGGAGCAGGATAATGCTTGGGTCAGGATTGAGGCTGGTCCGGGGCGCTACCAGCTTGCCGGCATGGATCCTGCCGAATTTCCCCAGTTCCCGGACTATGATGAAAGCGCCCTGATCCCGCTGGAACACGGCGTCTTTACCGACATGATCGATAAGACTGCCTTTTCCATTGCCCTGGAAAAGGAGAGCATTTTTTCCCTGACTGCCGCGCTCTTGCAGAAGTCTGTGGACGAGAACGGGGCCTTTCTGAAAATGGTCACCAGCGACGGACACCGGTTGACCACTCTGAACCGGAAGGTGGAGACGGATCTGGAAGCGCTCAAGATTAGCTCTTCCACCCTGATTCCCCGTCGCGGCATTCAGGAAATCCGCAAGTTCTGCGAAAACAGCGACAAGGTTCGTCTGGGTGTGGAAGAAAAGCAGCTTGTCTTGCAGGATGAGTCTGCCCTGTTGATCATTCGCCTGATGAAGGGCGATTTCCCTGATTTTGCCTCGCTGATCCAGAGCATTTCCCAGGACAATGTTGTGCGTGTCAACAGGGTCCGCTTTCTTGAAGCCTTGAAGCGCATGAACCTGTTCACAGAAGATATGTTCCACTCCATCAAGATCAGCCTGAATGCCGGGCAGATAACCCTGAACTCCCAGCATACGGAATACGGTTCTGCCACTGATTCCTTTGAGGTGCTCTACGAGGGCGCGGACATGGAAATGGCCTTCAACTGCAAGTATTTTATCGATACCATGCAGGTCATGGAAGGCGATCTGATCAACATGGCGATCAAGGACGAAAAAAGCCCCTGTATGGTGACTTCCGAGCAGGATGAAGGCTTTTTGAGCATCATCATGCCCATGAAACTTTGACCTCCTTTCCCGCCTGAAATGGTGATTCACCAGAAGAACAGGCTCTGGGTTTCGCTGCAAGCAAGATTCCAGAAGACTCCAGGTTTCACTGTCTCTCCACAGGCTGATCTTGCTCTGTCCTGCCTCTGGGAGAAGACAGGGAAAAAGACAAGAGGGTTTGCGCTCTCCCCCACCCTGCCGGGCGGGGCTTTCCACGCAGCTCGGTAAACAGAAGAAGACGTTTTCTTTATGTCAGACAACACGTTGAACGAATACGGCGCTGAACATATCAAGGTGCTTGAAGGGCTGGAAGCTGTGCGGATGCGACCAGCCATGTACATTGGCAACACTGCCGAGGGGGGCCTGCACCACCTGATTTACGAGGTGGTGGACAACTCCATTGATGAGGCCCTGGCTGGCTACTGCACAGAAGTCAGCGTGACCATCCACGAGGACAATTCTGTCACTGTTTCCGACAACGGGCGCGGCATTCCGGTGGACATTCATCCCACTGAAAAGATCTCCGCCCTGGAACTGGTCATGACCACCCTGCACGCAGGCGGCAAGTTTGACAACTCCACCTACAAGGTCTCTGGCGGCCTGCACGGCGTGGGCGTGTCTGTAGTGAACGCGCTCTCCACCCGTACCGTGGCCACAGTACGTCGTGAGGGGCGTATCCACCGCCAGATTTACGCCTTTGGCGTCCGGCAAGGCGAGGTGGAAGACCTGGGGCCTTGCGAGGATCGGGGAACCACCGTCTCTTTCACGCCAGACCCTTCGATCTTCACCGAAACTACGGTCTTCAACTATGCCACTGTGAAGAATCGGCTTCAGGAACTGGCCTTTTTGAACAGGGAAGTGCGCATCAACCTGAAGGACGAGAGGGACGGTGCAGAGGATTCCTTTTATTACGACGGCGGCATCATCCAGTACGCTGAATACCTGAACCGCAAACGGACGCCCCTGCACCCGCCCATCTATCTGGCAGGCGAGCGGGATGGCGTGCAGGTGGAGGTCTGCCTGCAGTACAACGACGGTTTCAACGAGTTGCTCCTGTCCTTTGCCAACAACATCAACACCAAGGAAGGCGGAACACACGTGGCCGGTTTCCGTGCGGCCCTTACCTACAGCGTCAAGCGCTACGCGGAAAGCGACAACGCGCCCAAGAACCTGAAGGATACTCAAATCGAAGGCAAGGATTTGAGCGAGGGACTCACCTGCATCATCTCGGTGCGGGTTCCCAACCCCCAGTTCGAGGGCCAGACCAAGACCAAGCTGGGCAACTCCGAAGTCCAGTCCATTGTGCGCGGTATCTGCGGCGAAAAACTGGCGCTCTTTCTGGAGCAGAACCCGGCAGCAGCCAAGGATATTCTGGCCAAGGTGGTCTCTGCAGCCCGCACCCGGGAGGCTGTGGACCGGGCACGCAAACTGGCACGCAGCAAGGGCACGCATTCCCTGGGTATGGCGAGCAAACTCGCCGCCTGCCAGAGCAAGAAGCCAGAGGAATGCGAGCTGTTCATAGTTGAGGGCGACTCTGCTGGCGGCTCGGCCAAGCAGGGGCGTGACCGCACCATCCAGGCCATTTTGCCCCTGCGTGGCAAAATTCTGAACGTGGAGAAGGCCCGCTTTGACAAGGTGCTTGGTTCGGACGAGATCAGGCAACTGGTGGCCTCACTGGGCACGGGCATTGGCGAGGGAGAGGACGGCTTTGACATCTCGGCGCTCCGCTACCACAAGGTGATCATCATGACTGATGCGGACGTGGACGGCGCTCACATCAGGACGCTTCTCCTCACCTTCTTCTACCGCCAGATGCAGCCGCTCATCGAAAAGGGTCACATCTACATCGGCCAGCCGCCTCTCTACCGCTTGGGCCGGGGCAAGAAGGAGCGATACTTTCTGAACGACGAGGAACTGAACAACTACCTCTACAGTCAGGCAGGCGCGACGCTTGCCGTATCTCGACCGGAAGGAGAGTCCCTGGACGCGGAAACCCTGAAGGCGCTTCTGCGCGATCTTTCCACCTTTGCCGGACTTCTGGACCATCTGGCCCGCATCAATATTCCTGAAGAACTGGTCTTTTTCCTGCTGAACCGGGGTATCCAGTCTGCCCGGCAGTTCGGGGACCGGGCGCTGGTGGAGGACTTGGTCCAGGGTCTGCGCGAGGAGAAGAAGGCGCAGGTTGGCACACTGCGTTCCTGCCCCTGGAGGGAGACCTGTTTCGAGTGCGAGGTGACTTTTCCTGGTCAGGCGCGACTGGCTTCGGTCATGGGACCGGGCATTCCGCTGGTGCAGGAGTACCGGCAGGCTGTGGCGCTCTACAAGAACAGCAAGGAGTATCTGGCTGGCGGTTTCAGCGTGAACCGCATCAGCGGTGAAAGCCGGACGCCCATTGTGGTTGAGGACTGGCGCACGCTGCTTGCCGTGGTGCGGGACGAGACCTTCCGGGGCAGTCATCTCCAGCGCTACAAGGGGCTGGGCGAGATGAACCCGGCCCAACTCTGGGAAACCACCATGAACCCGGCCAACCGCACCCTGATTCAGGTGCGCATTGACGATGCCGCGCAGAGCGACGACATCTTCACCACCCTCATGGGTGACAAGGTGGAGCCGAGGCGCGACTTTATCCAGAACAACGCGCTTTCAGCGGATTTGGATGTGTAGTTGCTGCCCTTTGCCTGCGCCCATTGTGCGGGCGAAGGGGCAGAGATGAAGGGGGCAACACGAGGGAAGTCTGGCTTTCCGATTTGCGCACCAATATGCTGTTCGGCAAGACCAGCCCGCTGAAGGCGCTGGCGGAGAAGGAGTGACGAGAAAAACAGCCCACCATTCCGGAGAAGTCCATGCCCCTCTCCTGGGAACAGATGCAGAAACGAGCTTTCGCCTTTGCCCAAAAGTGGCAGGATGCAAGCAGTGAAAAGGCACAGGCACAGGGTTTCATTACCGCCTTTCTTGCGGTGTTCGGCGTACAGGAACCCTTTGCCGTGGGTGATTTTGAGCGCAAGGTCCAGCTGGACGAGGGGCATAAAGGCTACTTTGACTATCTCTGGCCCGGACGCATCGCCATTGAGATGAAGAGTGCAGGCAAGGACCTGGCTGCCGCCTACAAACAACTGGCCAACTATGTGCTGCATCTGGAGACCGATCAAATGCCGGACCTGCTCATGGTCTCGGATTTCCAGTACATTGAACTGCACCACCGCACAAGCGGACAGCGTACCCGCTTCAAAACCAAAAACCTCCACAAATACATCCGCCACTTTGCGACTCTGGCAGGCTATGAACCCAGCCGCTTGCAGGCCGAGCAGATTACCGTCAACCTGGAAGCTGCTGAAAAGGCGGCGCGTCTGCACGATGCGCTCAAGGCTGGCGGCTACACCGGCCACGCGCTGGAAGTCTATCTGGTGCGGCTGGTCTTCTGCTTTTTTGCTGAAGACACAGGCATTTTTCCAAAAGCCAGCTTCCGTGATCTGGTTGCCAACTCGCAGAAGGATGGCTCTGATCTGTCTGGCCGTCTGGGCTATCTCTTCCAGTTTTTGAACGAAGCGGCAGACAAACGCGGCAAGAATGAACACCTGCCGCCGTGGATTTCCCCGGAATTTCAGTACATCAACGGTGGTCTTTTTGCAGACCTATTGCCCCTGCCGCTGTTCAGCGCGTCCATGCGGCAGACGCTTCTGGATTGCTGTGACTTTGACTGGTCCGGTATTTCACCAGCCATTTTCGGGGCCATGTTTCAGGGTGTTCTGGATGCGCAGACGCGGCGTGAACTGGGCGCACACTACACCAGCGAGGAAAACATCCTCAAGGTCATTCGTCCGCTCTTTCTGGATGAGCTTTGGGACGAATTTGAGCGGGCGCGAGTCGACAAGAAGAAGCTGGCAAACTTTCACGAGAAAATCAGCCGTTTGCGCTTTCTGGACCCGGCTTGCGGTTGCGGTAATTTCCTGATTGTCGCCTACCGGGAACTGCGCACTCTTGAACTGAAAATTCTCAAGCTGACGTTTCCCACACTGCGAGCCGTAGATATTCGCATTCGCAAGTATTTGAAGGTGAGCGTTTCGCAGTTTGCGGGCATGGATATAGAGGACTTTCCCTGTCAAATCGCGCTGGTAGGAATGTGGCTGATGGACCACCTGATGAACCTGAAAGTCGCCGAGGAATTCGGAGAGTACTTTGCCCGTCTGCCGCTTACGGTGAGCGCCAATATCCGCTGCTGCAACGCTCTGGAAACCGACTGGAATGAGATGATTCCAAAGCAGGAACTGTCGTATATTTTCGGCAATCCGCCCTTTGTGGGTTATTCCTTGCAATCAAAGGAGCAGAAAGCGGAAATGCTCTCCATTTATACGGATGAGCAGGGCAATCCATACCGCAGCGCTGGAAAAATAGACTATGTTGCCGCGTGGTACTTCAAGGCGGCGCAAATGATGCAGGGTACACAGATACGCGCTGCGCTGGTTTCCACCAATTCCATTACACAGGGCGAACAGGTTGCTGCTGTGTGGAAGCCACTTTTTGAGCGCTTTGGCGTGCATCTGGACTTTACCCATAGAACTTTCCGCTGGGACAACGA
The DNA here is from genome assembly GCA_946539945.1 of uncultured Desulfobulbus sp. Classification (GTDB taxonomy): domain Bacteria; phylum Desulfobacterota; class Desulfobulbia; order Desulfobulbales; family Desulfobulbaceae; genus Desulfobulbus. The sequence goes on from CAMNHX010000056.1 coordinate 7,709, forward strand.
AGGCAAGGGCAAGGCACAGGTGCATTGTGTGATTGTAGGCTTCAGCACAGCGGACAATGAGCAACCGAAGTTGATTTTTGACGATAAGGATCCGCACGAGGCAAAAAATATCAACGCCTATTTGGTGGATGCACCGGATATTTTTGTGGAAAGCCGTTCCGAACCTCTATGCGCGGTTCCAGAAATGTTGAGCGGTTCCAAGCCCACTGACGGTGGCAACCTCATTTTGACCGCTGAAGAAAAGGAGGCACTTTTGGCCGAAGAGCCGCAGGCACAGCCCTTCATCCGTCCCTTTATGATGGGCAAGGACTTCATTGACCGCAAACCACGCTTCTGCCTGTGGCTGGTCGGGGCGAAGCCC
>CAMNHX010000057.1 GCA_946539945.1 uncultured Desulfobulbus sp.
CCAGCCGCTACATCACTGACCGCTTCCTGCCGGACAAGGCCATTGACCTGATCGATGAGGCTGCCTCCCGTTTGCGCATGGAGATTGACTCCATGCCCACAGAAATCGACCAGCTTGAGCGCAAGCGGGTGAAGCTGGAAATCGAAGTGGAGGCGCTCAAAAAGGAGACCGATACAGCTTCCGGGGAGCGTCTGGCCCAGGTGCAGCGGGAAATGGCTAATCTGGACGAAGAGCTGAAGGGCATGAAAGGCCAGTGGACGCTGGAAAAGGAGTGCATCCAGACCATTCGCGACATCAAGGCCAAAATTGATCAGGCCCGCATGGAGGAGCAGCGGGCCGAGCGGGAAGGCGACTTGAGCAAGGTGGCAGAGATCCGCTACGGTCGCATTGTGCAGCTGCAAAAGGACCTGGAAACGGCTCACCAGCGCATGGCAGAGATTCAGGGACAGCAGCGGATGCTGAAAGAGGAGGTTGCGCCTGAAGACGTGGCCGCAGTGGTGGCCAAGTGGACAGGTATTCCGGTGGACAAGCTCTTGGAAGGCGAAAAGGAGAAGCTGATCCATGCTGAAGAAATGCTGGGACGCCGCGTCATTGGCCAGAAAGAGGCGATTGTGGCTGTGGCAAACGCGGTTCGGCGGGCGCGGGCTGGTCTGCAGGACCCGAACCGGCCCTTGGGCAGTTTCATTTTCCTTGGCCCCACGGGCGTGGGCAAGACCGAGCTGGCCAAGAGTCTGGCAGACTTCCTCTTTGACTCCGAACAGGCCATGATCCGCATTGATATGTCGGAGTACATGGAAAAGCATTCCGTGGCGCGGCTTATCGGAGCGCCTCCGGGCTATGTGGGCTATGACGAGGGTGGAATGCTCACCGAGGCGGTGCGGCGGCGCCCCTATTCGGTCATCTTGCTGGATGAGATTGAAAAGGCGCATCCAGACGTGTTCAACGTGCTCCTGCAGGTTCTGGACGATGGCCGCATGACTGACGGCAAGGGCCGGACCGTGGACTTCAAGAACACGATCCTGATTATGACCTCAAACCTGGGCAGTCATGTGATCATGGAGCTTGGCCAGACTGATCCGGGGGAGATGCGCAAGCAGGTGGATGCGCTGCTGCGGCAGCAGTTCAAGCCGGAGTTTCTCAACCGGATTGACGAGATCATCACCTTCCACGATCTGGGCAGGGACGAGCTGATGCAGATTGTGGACATTCAGGTGAAGCGCATGGCCCGGCGTCTGGCGGAAAGCAAGCTCAAGGTCACGCTGACCAAGGAGGCCAAGCAGTTCTTGATCGACACCGGCTATGATCCGAGCTTTGGCGCCCGTCCCTTGAAGCGGGCCATCCAGCGCCAGATTGAAGACCCCCTGGCCTTGGAGATTCTGGAGGGCCACTTTGCAGAAGGCGATCACATCCTGATTGACCACAGGGACAAGGACAAGGCGCTGGTGTTCAGCAAGCAGTGAGCCAGTCTCCCCTGCTTGAGAACCTGTTCATATTACTCCGGCAATAAATAATCGGGAAAAAGCCACAGCCTTGCTCGCCTCTGGGCGTGTATCTCCCTCATTTTGGGAGTTTGACCGTCCCATTATCAAGTTGCCGGAGTAATAACAAAAAAAGAGATCTTGAACAGGTTCTGAAGCCGGTGGGCAATCCGCCCTTTCCCCGGAGCGCATCGAGAAGCTGGCCGACGCACCCGAATTGAGGCGTCCGGGGCGGATTGCGGGAACCCGGGAACTGGTCATTCGGAAATATCCCTACATTGTTCCGTACCGGGTGCAGGACGATGAGGTGCATATTCTTCGTGTGTTTCATGCCCGGCAAAAAACGCCCGAAACGTGGTGACGGAAGGAATGAAATACGCCGCCTCTTTTGGAGGGCAACATGGCAAGCGGAATTGAAAAAGGCTATGAACTCATTGCCAGACGCCGCCCGCACTGGACCAATGAAGAGGAAGTGCGCCATGCCTGGATGAAAGGGCTGGAAGAGGCCCTGCGGATCGACCTGGACGCTGAACGGGCCAGGCGGGACTCCAGCTACAACAACGTCGTCATCGAGTTCAAAGGTCCCGGCCTGTTCAAAGGCAGCGAAAGTAGCCCCAAATTCAGGGAGGCGATGGAGGAACGCCTGCTCAAATACATCCAGCGGCTGGCCCGGGAACAGGGACTGGACGAGCAGGAGTATATCGGCATTGCCATTGACGGCGATCATCTGGCCTTTGCGCAGGTTCGAAACGGTGTGTTGAAGCACCAGCATCTGCTGCCCTTTTCCCCCATTTCCTTCCAAATGGCGGTTGACGCGCTACGGGCGGGCTTTCGCCGCGCCATCACGGCGGCCAATCTGGCGGAAGACTTTGGGCACGATTCCGTCACCGGGCGCACTGTGATGCAGACCCTGTCCGATGCGCTGGGTGAGTCTCTGAACAAGGTGGGACAATGCAAGGCAGGAATGCTGTTTGAAGAGTGGGTACTGCTGTACGGACAGGTTGCGGACCTGAACCGACAGCAGAAGAACAAGATCAACGGCACGCTGGGCTTTACCTTCAATGGACCGGACAATCTGCAACTGCCCGCGAAGTTGTGTGTGGCTCACACCTTCCATTCGCTGCTCATGAAACTGCTGGCGGCTGAACTGGTGGCCGCGCACGGTCTGGCCTCAAGCTCGTCTCTTATTCATGATCTGCTTGCCCTGGAACAGGACGTGGCGTTTACCACCGCTTTACGCCGGGACCTGGAGCAAGGCGCTTTTTTCAATGCCGTGGGGCTGCGCGGCTTTGTCGAGGAAGTCTTGTTCAGTTGGTATCTGGATGCGGCGGACTCTTCACCGTCCTGTCGCGCCTCATTGTGTCGCGCCCTTCGTCTGCTGTTGGCCCGCTTGGCGGTCTATCGCTTTGACGCAGTGCAAAAATCGGGGCGCTCACGCGACGTGCTGCGCGACTTTTATCAAAATTTGGTGCCGGAGGGGCTGCGCAAAAGTCTCGGCGAATTTTACACACCGGACTGGCTGGTCGAACATAGCGTCAACAAACTCGACTATGACAGCGATCATTGGCTGACAGCGCGGATTCTTGACCCGACCTGCGGCTCCGGCTCCTTCTTGCTGGAAGTCATCGAGAGGAAGCGGCGTGCGGCTACGGATGCCGGGTGGCCCGCATCGCGCCTTCTGGATATGCTGCTGGAGACGGTCTGGGGCTTTGACATCAACCCCTTGGCCGTGCAAAGCTCCCGCGTCAATTTTCTCATCGCCGTGTCCGACCTTCTGCGGGAATGCAAGGGGAAGAATGTGGAAATTCCGGTCTTGCTGGCTGATGCCATCTATTCGCCGGCCACTTCGCCTGGAGGCGATCAGGAGATCGTCACCTATCGAATCGGCAACGCCCAGGCGGAACTGCATGTGACACTGCCCGCAAAATTGGTGCAAAACCGCGTCCTACTCAATCAGGTCTTTCACTGCATGGACTGCGGCGTTCAGGAAAACAGGGAATATTCGTCGGTGGCCGCAAGCATGGCGCAAGACCGGATTTTGACGCGGGAACAAGCGGCTGGCTGGCAGGAGCCGCTCAAGCAAACCTATGATCAGGTGCTGGCGCTCCACAACAAAAACTGGAATGGCATCTGGCTGTCTCTGATCCGGAATTTTTTCTGGTCCGTCACGGCGGGACAATTTGACGCCATTGTGGGCAATCCGCCTTGGGTTCGCTGGTCCAACCTGCCGGAAGCCTACAGAAACCGCGCAAAATCGACCTGCGAACAGTACGACATCTTTTCCGAAACCAAATTTCACGGCGGCAACGAACTGGACATCTCCGCCCTCATCACCTACACGACAGCCGACAAGTGGCTTGCCGCAGGCGGACGTCTGGTCTTCGTCATCACGCAAACAGTTTTTCAATCCCCATCTTCGCAAGGGTTCCGCCGCTTCCGCATCAATGCCTCGGATTGCCTCGTTCCCCTGTCCGTTGACGACCTGAAAGCGCTGAAACCTTTTCCTGGAGCGGCCAATAAAACCGCAGTGGCCCTGTTCGCCAAAAAACGCCAAGCCAAACCAAACTATCCGCTGGAATATACCGTCTGGCTGGGCAAAGCGCGGCAAAGGCAAAAGGGGCGCGGAGATAAGGAGAAGCGAATGCAGGCCATTGACGCCTCGTTGCCCTACGGCGAGGTTCTCAAACTGGTTCAGCGGACGCCCATGGAAGCGAACCCGGTCACTGCCGAAATGGCGGGAGCGCCGTGGGCGGTCATGCGGCCCGGCCATTTCGCGAGTTGCAAAAGCCTTTTTGGAGCATCAACGTGGATCAATGGCCGCAAAGGCATCACTACTGATCTGAATGGAGTCTATTTTGTCGAGGTCGTCGATGTCAACGAAAGGGATTGCGCGGTGAAGATCCGCACCCGCCCGCAGGAAGGCAAAACCGAATTGGGCAAGCCCAGAGAGTTTTGGATTGAGGCGGACAGTCTGTATCCTTTGGCCAAAGGAGCAGGTGATCTGTGCGCCTGCGGATTTTTCCCGGAAAAACCGTTATACACCCTTGTCCCCAATACAGGCATCGATCAGAACTCCCTGACCGCCGCAGCCGCCCGCTTCACGGTGCGCTCCCTTCCCAAAACCTATCAGTACTTCCACGCGCACAAGAATTTTCTGCTGGCTCGCTCAACGTACAGAACCCGGATGAAGGGAGCGCCCTTTTTCGCCATCTACAATGTCGGAGCCTACACCTTCGCCCCTTACAAGGTGCTTTGGGCAGAAATGACGGGCAATTTCGTCGCCGCCGTCGCCTCTTCCGGCACAGTGCCCGGATGCGGCAAGCGCGTATATGTTCCTGATCACAAGCTCTACTTCGTCGCTTTTAACGAGGCGGAACCGGCCTATTTTCTCTGCGGACTCCTCCACGCCGAACTGGTCAAGGAAATGATTGAATCGCATCTCGTTGCCACCAATATGGGAGATATTTTCAAACATATCAACCTGCCGGAATTTCAGCGGAAAAACCCGGAGCATCTGGAGTTGGCCGCGCTGGTGCGGCAGGCGCACGGAGAAAAGGAGTCAGACAAGCGGGATCGGCTGGTGGCGAAGGTGCGGGAACGGGCCGGAAAGCTGATCGATGCGGAAATTGTCAGACGACGGAGAGGCATGTCCTGATTTATGCTGTCTTGCGTGAGATTTGTTGTTGCATTTTATATTTGATCAGGGTTTTGAGACAGATGAACCAGTCGAGAAAAAGACAACACAATACGTCATTGACCTCAACAAGCCGCTTTATCAGCCTGATTCTCCGGCATGAACCAGAGGTGATCGGCATTGCGCTGGATGAACACGGCTGGGCGGATGTGGAGGCCCTCATCGCCGGAGTCAACAGGACCCGTCCCCTGACCATAGCCATGCTGGAGGAAATCGTGCGGACGGATGCGAAACAGCGCTATTCCTTCAATGAAGACAAAACGCTCATCCGGGCGAATCAGGGCCATTCCATTCCGGTGGATGTTGAACTGAAAGAAGTGGTTCCTCCTGATATTCTGTATCACGGAACAGGAAAAAAGTTCAGCGCAGCCATTGACGTGCAAGGTCTTACTCCCAAATCCAGGCTCTATGTGCATCTGTCGGCTGACACGGACACCGCCAAAGCAGTGGGTTCCCGGCATGGAAGTCCGGTCATTTACGAAGTCAAGGCTCTGGAGATGGCGAAAAATGGGTATCGCTTCTTTTTTTCTGTCAACGGCATCTGGCTTACAAAAAAAGTGCCGCCTGAATATCTGCGTAAACTTTGAAAAAAAAGCGGAAGAAGGCCACATCTCTTGAAAACAACACACAGGACCAATATTTTCACACTTTCGTCCACTGCTGTCTCATAGGTTACGAGTGTTCTGATTTTCCATAAAAAAACAACCTGTTCTTACCTGGAAATGCAATTTGGGCAGTTGGAAGTCCCGGTTCTTTCCACCGAAGCGGTGAAAGGAGTAAAAAGACACAGAGGAAATGCTCTATCCTGAAGGACGGGTTGTCGTGCTACCTGGTCAGCAGGTTTGCACTTGGCATGAAAAAATCCCGGTAGCTCAAGGCTACCGGGATTTTTTTCAAGAACCGCGATCAGGTTCAGTCAACCTGTACAAAAAGAGTGCCTTTGGAACCGCAAACCGGGCACTTGTCCGGGGCCTTGCCGAGTTCAATGTAGCCGCAGACCGGGCAGAGATAAAAGTCGCTCACGTCCAGATCCACGCCCTTTTTCACTGCCTCAAGCGCCTTCTTGTAGATGTTTGCGTGAACCTCTTCCGCGTCCAGGGCGAACTTGAACATGGTCTTGGCCTTGTGATCCTCTGCCTTGGCCTGATCCAGCATGGGCGGATACATCTTGCTGAATTCAAAGGTTTCGCCATCAATCGCGCCTTGCAGATTTTCAGCTGTAGAAGCGATCATGTCCAGCGCCTTCAAGTGACCTTCGGCATGGATGCGCTCCGCCTCTGCCGTGGTGCGGAACAACTTGGCGATATTCTTGAAACCATCCTTTTCCGCCCGCTTGGCAAAGGCGCGGTATTTCTGGTTGGCCTGGCTCTCACCGGCAAAGGCTTCCTTCAGATTGTCAACAGTACTCATAATGTGCTCCTTGGTGAATAGGATGAATGTTTTTTCGCCGTTTGCTTGACGACCGGTGTTTCCCGGAACAGGTCTTACTATAATCTCCCTTGTTTTCAAGGCAAGAGCTTTTTAAGAATAATTCTCAAAAAGAGGATAATTTGCTGAAATTATTGATAAATTCTATAATTACATTCCCTTCATTTTGGGGAATCTTGCAAAATAGCCGACAGGCTGAATTGTCGTGTTTGTAACTTGTTGATTTTTCACAATTTCACCTGAACGGAACAGCGGAAATGTGGAATTTTTCAGGATTCCCTTTTCACGGTTCTCTTTGTTCTTTGCCTGTCCTCGCTCCCACAAGTCAGCTTGAGCCGATGCAAAATGAAAGGGGCTGCGGCGTCCATCCGGCGGCATTGGGACGGGATTTTGCGATGGTTCAGTTCCGGGTTGAGCAAGGGTCTTCTGGAGGGGCTGAACAGCCTGATTCAGGCGGCCAAATCACGGGTGCACGGATACCGGAGGCCCAGGAACCTCGCCACCATGATCTCCCTCCTCGGCGCTAAACTCAATTTCTCTCTACCCACATGAAACAGTGAGGAACCTTTTTATTGCAAAACCTATGAAACGGCAGTGCCATCCAATGCATCTTTTCCCCCTACTTGCCTGCCAACCGCAGAAACAGCCGCTTCAGGCTGTTTTTGACAAAGCGTATCGGATTGAAGCGCACGCCCATCAGCACTTCGGGCACGACAAAGCCGGTTGTCCGCAGGGACTCCAGTAAGGACAGATCCACAGTCAAGCCATCAAGCGTGGTTCCCGGGAGACCCAGCTTGCGTTCCGCTTGCCAAAGCGGGCTTTGTTCGACCGGCAGTCCCACAATCCGCAAGAGAACCGTGTCCACAGCCACGGGATTGGTCCCGCAGACCACGCAACCCAACGGAAAGGGCCTGCCATAGATAGGCCCTACCACGTGCATGGCCACAATGCCATCCACCAGATGCACGGCAGGGGGCAGCAAGCCGGGAATGGAGGCTACCAATTCAAAAAACAGGCTGTTTTCGCCGCCGTGGATCATGTGGATCAAAGGCTTTTGAAAGCCGGACACACAGCCAAAGCAGTTCTTGACCGCCATCGTCACCCGGGCTTGAGCATGAGCCTTGACCCGGGGCAAATTCACAAACAGATCGCAGTCCAAGGCTGCTGTCGCCAGTCCAAGCCGCACGCCGCAGACCAAAGTCACGGGTCTGCGGCGTCTGAAGTTCCGCACTTTGATCCCCATGGCCCGCAGAGCCTCCAACACGCCCAGCGCCTGCAGCACACCGTTCGCAGAACCAAAGCCCGGCGAATCCCCCACTGACACCACCGCACCCTGATCCTGAAACCAGCGGGCAACAGCCAGGAGAAAGCCCGGTTCTGTACAGGCAAGGCGGTTCTTTGCGGTCAGCAGATTGGGCTTCAGGAGGACGTGCAAACCGTGCGGATTGCGGCCCGCAAGGCTCGCCT
>CAMNHX010000058.1 GCA_946539945.1 uncultured Desulfobulbus sp.
GAAAATGTAGGTTGACAGGGCCATCAGCAGACTAAGGCCCACATCCCAATCCAGCGCGGGGGTGAGGTATGCGCCCACCACCAGGATAGCGATACCGCAGGCGAGGCTAAAGAGCTTCCAGGGCCGCAGGTAGTCGCGCAGGGACACAAGGGACATGGCGCTGCCTTCCAGAACTGGCGCGGTGCGAGGCTTCAAATCACCTTGTTCAGGGCATATTCGATGATGCCTTCAGCCCCGCCCTTCTTCAGTTTGGGCACCAGATCCCGCACTTGATGCTCGGAAACCACGGTTTCCACGGAAAACCAGTCTGTCTTGTACAACTGGGCCACGGTGGGCGCATTCAGACTGGGCAGAAGCGCAATGATTTCATCCAGTTTCGGCCCGGGCACGTTCATCTTCAGGCCCACGATGCGGTCTGCCCGCAAGGCGCCCTGCAAAAGCGTGGCGATATTGTCGATCTTGTCAGCCTTCCAGGGATCAGCCAGGGCGCTCTTGTTGGCGATGAGCTGCGCGTTGGACTGCATCAGCTCATGAATTACCTTGAGTCCGTTGGCGCGGATGGTGCTTTCGGTTTCCGTGATTTCCACAATAGCGTCTGCCAGGCCCGAAGCAGCCTTGGCCTCGGTCGCGCCCCAAGAAAAGCTGATGTCCACCTTGATGCCCCTGGAATCGAAAAACTTGCGGGTCACGTTCACCAGCTCGGTGGAGACGCGCTTGCCGTTCAACTGGTCCACGCTGTCAATGCCTGAATCCGCACGCACTGCCACTACCCAGCGCGCTGGTTTGCGGCTCACCTTGGAATAAATGAGATCCGCGACCACTGCCACATCGCTGCCGTTCTCAAGCGTCCAGTCCTTGCCGGTAATGCCTGCGTCCAGCATCCCGGATTCCACGTAGCGCGACATTTCCTGGGGCCGACAGATGCTGCAGGCCAGTTCCGGGTCATCCACTTCCGGGAAATAGTTGCGCGAACTCAACTTGATGCGCCAACCCGACTTCTTGAACAACTCAATCGTGGCTTCCTCAAGACTGCCCTTGGGAATACCCAGTTTCAAAACGCTCATTTGCCACTCCCTTAAAGATGAGACGCTTGCGCGTCATTTTTTGCCGTACACCTGGTCTGGATCAAAGACCCGCTCTGTGCAGACCTGCTCGAGCCTGTCGCCTGCCACTCGCCGGAAAAAGCAGGTCCGGTAGCCAGTATGACAGGCTGCACCGCCCAACTGTTCCACCTTGTACACCACAGCGTCTTGGTCGCAGTCCACCAGAATTTCCTTGATCAGCTGCACATTGCCTGAACTTTCGCCCTTGAGCCAGAGTTTCTGCCGTGACCGGCTCCAGTAGTGGGCCTTGCCGCTTTCCAGGGTCTTTTCCCAAGCAAGCTGGTTGATAAAGGCCAGCATCAGCACTTCACCGCTTTGCCAGTCCTGCACAATGGCAGGAATCAGTTCACATTTTTTGAAATCCAGTTCAATCATACAGAAAACCTCTCTGTTTTGCCGGAAAAGTCGGAAACTATACCGGCTTGCCCCCCTGCGGGCAAGCCTTTTGCCAGGCGGGCTGGATGAGGACGGGCAAGGGGGTTTTGCGTTTGAGTAGGGGCGGTTCGCGAACCGCCCCTACTTTCAGTACAATTTCTTTTACCTCGAAGGGCAAATGCGGTATATACCTCCCGCAAGCCCCTGTTCCCTGCGGACAAGGGGGCTTGCTTCGTTCTTCTTGCCGCTATCGCCCCATGACTCTCTTTTCACGTAAAACAGGCATTCATATCATAGCTGGATGGCGCAGCGTTCTTGGTCTGCTTGCCGTCGGACTTTGTCTGCTGGCTGTCTCACCCGCGCTGCTCGAAGCAGCGCCGCCGGTACGGATTATGCCGGCCCCAGAACCCCGGACGGTCTCCGCAGCGCCAGATCCGGCGGAGAATCTGACCGGGAACGCCGAAGAGCTGTACGCCAAAGCCAAAAAATACTATGAGCAACTGGTGCGGAATCAGGTGCAGCCAGACAGTCGGCGAAGCTGGCTGGTTGCGCTGCGGCAGTTCCAGCGGGTGCGGCAGGTGTCTCAAAGTGACACGCTCACTGCCAACAGCCTGTTCATGCAGGGACGGCTGTACCGGAGAATGTACGACCGCTTCCATGTGACCCAGGACCTGAACAACGCCATTTTTGCCTTTCAGCAGGTGGCTGCAGCCTACCCGAACAATACCTTGGCTGATGATGCCCTGTACTATGCAGCCGAAGCCTCCCTTTTGGATCCTGCCCAGAGAAAGCTGACCCCGGAACTCTTGCGCTCCATTCTCCGCGACTATGCGGACAGTGATCACGCTGAACAGGCTGCCAAGTTGCTGAACCGCCTGGGTCAGCCCACTGACCAGAGACCGGGACCCTCTGGCGAGAAGACGCCTGCTGTACTCTCCATTGGTCAGCAAGCAGGGGGCAGCGAGACCCCACCCTCCCAGCTTGCCCGGATGCCGATCAGGACAGGCTCGGCAGGAAGAGCTACCCCCTCCCCGCAGGCGCAGCAGCCCCGGCCTGCGGCAACCACAGGCGGACAGCCGGTTCGCGTGGATCCCATCAAATACTGGTCTTCAGACGACTATACCCGCATCGCGATTCCCACCAGCGCGGCAGTCTCCTATACCCATACCCTCCTGGAAAAGCAGGACGGTATGCCCCCCCGCCTGGTCATCGATTTTGCGGACAGCCGCCTGGCCCCGAACAACAAGGTTCCTGTACTCATCGGCGACGGCCTGCTCAAGCAGGTCCGCACCGGCCAGTATACCCCTGAAACGGTCCGGGTGGTTCTGGACATTGAATCCATCTCTGACTACAAGGTTTTCAGCCTCTCTGATCCCTTTCGGGTCATTGTTGACGTGCGCGGCAGCAAGACAGGAGCGCCTTCGCAGTCCCCGGCAAAGACAGCCAGTCGTCCCCGACCTGTGCCCCCTGCGCCTCCGGTCTCAAGGCCGCCTGCGCCTCCTGTGCAAACCCCGCCGGATATGCAGGCAGGCGAAACCGTGAGGGGCATTGGCGGTGAGCTGGTCACTGCCCCGGAACCCCAGAGCAGCCCGCCTCCGGTCAGAAGGGGCAAGCTCGTGGCCTCACCGGAGACGCTGGCCTCCGGGACCCTGCCCATTACCGTGGGCGCTGGCGAGGGGCCACTGGCAGAGAAGGCTGCACCCCGCCCCAAAGAACAGCCTGCCCGGCAAGAACAAACGCCACAGGTCAAGCTCCCCAAGGGCAAGCAGCTCTCGCTGGCGCAGCAACTGGGCTTGGGCGTCCGCCACATTGTGATTGATCCCGGACACGGCGGCAAGGATCCGGGGGCTACAGGCTTCGGCCTCAAGGAAAAGAACGTGGTCCTGCGTCTGGCCCGGATTGTGGCCCAGAAGCTGCAAGAGGAACACGGCTACAAGGTCTCCCTGACCCGCAATCAGGACGTGTTTATCCCGCTTGAGGAGCGCACGGCCATTGCCAACACCAAGAAGGCAGACCTCTTCTTGTCCCTGCACGTGAACGCCAATCCGGACAAAAGGGCGGGTGGCGTGGAAACCTACTACCTCAACCTGACCGACGATCCGCACGCCATGCAGGTAGCAGCGTTGGAAAACGCCACCTCAACGCGCAGTCTGGGTGATTTGCACGATATTTTGCACAACCTGCTGAAAAACGCCAAAATTGATGAGTCTTCCAAACTGGCGCAGGCTATCCAGCGGCATCTTGCCCGGGGGCTGAAGCAGTACAAGATCAAGAATCTGGGTGTCAAACAGGCCCCCTTTTACGTGCTGATCGGTGCGGAAATGCCTGCGGTTCTCTTGGAGGTTTCCTTTATCACCAACCCGCAGGAGGCCAAACTGCTGCAAGACGAAGCCTATCTGAACAAGGTTGCCGAGGAGATCATCAACGGTCTGAACGCCTTTGTGCAGAAGCACCACAGTGCAGCCTTGCAGTACTGAACCCATCGCTTCAACCTTGAAACACTCCTGATCCCGCTGTCCTCTCGGAAAACAATGTCATCAACTTAAGGGAAAAATGTTTGAAAATAAGGCGTAGGGGCAGCCCCGCGTGTCTGCCCCAAATGCGGAAATTCCGAACCACGGAGTTTTCCGCCAAGGCAGCCGGGCGTCCACGTGGGTGCGCCAGTAAAAAAATGAGGGATGAGGGATGAGAGATGAGTTTTGGGCAGCCGGACGCCCACGTGGGTACGCCCCTACGGGAAATGGTTCTGTACCCGACCGAAATCGCTCCTGATATTCCAGTAGGGGCGGTTCGCGAACCGCCCCTACGGACAAGACCCGAAATTCAACACAATTCCTTAAAGTTGACGACATTGCCCTCGGAAGAGAGGGGCTTGTGCGCATCTGTCAGAACCGCGCCGAGGTAGGCGCAACACATTCAAGAACTTCACCACATCTCATGGAAAATCCCAGCAATCTTCTGATCCAGCGCCGCGAAAAGGCGGCAACGCTTGCCGCAGAGGGCGTGGCCCTCTACGGCAACAGCTTTCACACCCCGCAGCATATCGCTGAAATCCTGCCTCTGGGCGAGGGACTCGCCCCGGAAGAACACGAAGCCAAGGGCACGGTCTTTCGTGTGGCAGGTCGCGTCATCAGCCTGCGCAAGTTCGGCAAGGCAGCCTTCTTCCACCTGCGCGACGCCAGCGGCGAGATGCAGATCTACGCCAAACAGGATCTGGTGGGCGAATCTGCCTACAGCCTCTTCAAAAAGTGGGATGTGGGCGACATTGTCGGTGTTTCCGGCAAGCTCTTCAAAACCAAGACCGGCGAACTCTCGCTGGAGGCGGCAAGCCTTGAACTGGTCACCAAGTCGCTCCGCCCCCTGCCTGAAAAGTTCCACGGCCTGACTGACGTGGAAATCCGCTACCGCCAGCGCTATCTGGACATGATCGTCAACCCGGAAGTGGCAAACACCTTCAAGAAGCGCGTGCAGATTATAAAGTGCATTCGCGAATTCATGGCTGAACGCGGCTTTCTGGAGGTGGAAACACCCATGATGCAGGCTGTGCCCGGCGGCGCGACTGCCAGACCCTTCCAGACCCACCACAACGCCCTGGACATGGAACTCTACCTGCGCATTGCGCCGGAACTCTACCTGAAGCGGCTTTTGGTGGGCGGCTTTGAGCGCGTCTTTGAGATCAACCGCAACTTCAGGAACGAGGGCATTGATACCCGCCACAACCCGGAATTCACCATGATGGAGTTCTATCAGGCTTATGCCACCTATCAGGACATGATGGAACTCACAGAGAGCCTTGTCTCCGGGCTGGCAGAACAGGTCTGCGGGTCCACCACCATCACCTATCAGGGCCAGAGCGTGAACCTGGCCCCGCCCTGGAGGCGACTCACCATGGACGAGGCCCTGGTTCAGGTGGGCGGGCTTGACCCGGCCCTGATGCAGGACGGTCCCGGACTCTTGGCCCTGGCCAGGGCAAAGGGCATCAAGCTGCAGGCAGAGGCTGGTCCGGGCAAGGCCAAGGCTGAACTCTTTGATCTTCTGGTGGAAGAAAAGCTCGTTGACCCGACCTTTGTCACAGCCTACCCGCTGGAGATCTCGCCTCTGGCCCGCCGCAACGAGGAAAACCCGGAGATCACCGACCGCTTTGAACTCTTCATCACAGGCCGGGAGATTGCCAACGCCTTTTCTGAACTGAACGATCCTGTGGACCAGGAGGCGCGTTTCCAGCAGCAGATCGACAAGCGCGGCGATGACGAGGAGATCCATCCGGTTCTGGACAGGGACTACATCCGCGCCCTGGAATACGGAATGCCGCCTGCTGGCGGCGCAGGCATTGGCATTGACCGCCTGGTCATGCTGCTGACTGATTCGCCGTCCATCCGCGACGTTATCCTTTTCCCGCTTCTCAAGCCTGAACTGCCGGAATAAGCGGATGGATTCCTTTGCCTGGTTTGTCAGCCTGCGCTACCTGCGGGCCAAGCGCAAACAGAAGTTCATCTCCCTGATTACGCTCATCTCCACCTTGGGCGTGGCTGTGGGCGTGCTGGCGCTCATTGTGGTCATGTCAGTGTGGTCCGGTTTTACCGAGGCCCTGCGCGATCAGATCATTGGCATCAATGCCCATGTCATTGTCCAGAGCTACACCGGTCAGATTGACGACCCAAAGGGACTCATGGAAAAGGCAGCCAGTGTGCCCGGCGTTCTTGCCCTGACCCCGGTCATCTACACGCAGGCCCTGATTTCCACGCCTGCTGCGTCCAGCGGTGTGTCCCTGCGCGGCATTGATCCAGCCAGCGCGGTGCGGGTCATTACCCTGAAGAACAAGATGGAACTGGGCAGGCTGGACAGCCTGAACCAGCCCAATCCGCCAGCCATTGTTCTGGGGCGCGATCTGGCCACTGGCTTGCAGGTCAGCCCTGGCGACAGGGTGCAGCTTCTGGCGCCCAACGGCCCTCTGACGCCTATGGGTGTTCTGCCCAAGGTCAGGGTTGCTGAAGTGGGCGGCACTTTTTCCACAGGAATGTACGAGTATGACGCCAATATGGCCTATCTGGGGCTGGAGACAGCCCGCAGTCTGGCTGGGCTTGATGCGGGTGCGGTCCACGCCATTGAGGTGCGGGTGCAAAACGTGGAGGCTGCCAATGAAACAGCAGCCGCCCTGCAGCGGCTTTTGGACTATCCCTTTGTGGTGCGGGACTGGATGCAGCTCAACCAGAACCTCTTTGCCGCGCTCAAACTGGAAAAGCTGGGTATTTTCATTGCCCTGGACCTGATCATTCTGGTGGCAGCGCTCAACATTGTCAGTGCCCTGATCATGCTGGTGATGGAGAAAAACCGCGACATTGCCATCCTGAAATCCATGGGCGCGACCACGGGCGCGATCATGCGCATCTTTCTGTATCAGGGGCTGGTCATTGGCGTCACCGGCATGATTCTGGGCGTTTTTGGCGGTCTGGGACTCTGTGGAATTTTGAGCCGTTACAAGATTATCGAACTGCCTGCCAACGTGTATCCCATGTCAACCATTCCGATCAAGGTCGTGCCTGCGGATGTAACGCTGATTGCCGTGTCTGCCCTGGCAATCACGCTCCTGGCCACGCTTTACCCCTCGCGCAAGGCAGCGCAGGTCCAGCCCGCCGAGGCTTTGAGCTATGAGTGAACCGCTTCTTTTGGCCCGTGCGCTCTCCAAGTCCTACCAGAGCGGGGACAGACGCATTGCTGTGCTGGATGCCCTGGACTTTGCCGTGCAGCCGCAGGAACTCTGCGCCATAGTGGGTGCGTCTGGTTCGGGCAAGACCACGCTCCTGCAGATTCTGGGCACGCTGGACAGGCCGGACAGCGGGGACCTGCTGTTTCAGGGAGCCAGCCTGCTGGGCCTGTCAGACACAGCGCTGGCGCGGCGCAGGAACAGCGACATTGGCTTTCTCTTCCAGTTTCACCACCTGCTGCCTGAATTCAACGCCCTGGAAAACGTACTCATGCCTGCCCGGATTGCCGGGAAACTGGGGCCAGAACTGGAACAGCGGGCCACTGCTCTTTTGGAGGCTGTGGGTCTGGGAGCGCGTCTGGTCCACAGGAGTGGTGAGCTTTCCGGCGGTGAACAGCAGCGAGTGGCCCTGGCCCGGGCGCTGGTCATGCAGCCTAGGCTGCTTTTGGCAGATGAACCCACAGGCAATCTGGATGCAGACAGCGGCCAGAGGGTCTTCCAGCTTTTGCAGGACTTGAGCCGGACCCAGGGGCTGGCAGTTGTCATGGTGACGCACAATCTGGACCTGGCCCAAGGCATGGATCGCTGTTTGACCCTGCGGGGTGGCAAATTGGCGGCGTTTCAGGGATAGCGGGACCTTGTTGATCGCGAAAGAGGCATCTGTATTCAGGCACGACTTGTGCGTTATCGTGGGATGGACTTTCTGCGTCAGCCTTGTCTGAACCGGGACTTTGTTCCCAGTGATCAGCAGTTTGTGCATTTCAAGGCGGTATTGCAGCTTTTGAGTGTGTTGGCCGGAGACAAAGGCCTTGAATCGCTTCCCCTGATCAAGAGAGGTGAGATTGTGACAGTACGCAACG
>CAMNHX010000059.1 GCA_946539945.1 uncultured Desulfobulbus sp.
TTGAGCGGTTCACAAATCCAAACCACCCGCTTTGCGGGTGGTATCTGATTGTTATTAACGATTCTGACAGTTCCAAGTAGAGTCACCTTCTCCCCGGCACGCGGAAAGCCTCTTGCCTCCTCGGTAGTCTTGGAGATTTTTTGAATGTTATCAGAATGTTACACTTGTGTAAACACCCCCTAATTTCAAACACAAGAGGAGCGTTCTGCCCTGCGGCAAAACGCTCCCTGATGCTCAAAAACAGCAACTGCTGCTAAAACTTTGCCTTGTCGGCAGTCTGGATACGCGCTACGGCCCTGTGCAGGGCAGCTTCGGCGCGAATCCGGTTGATCTTCTCATCGCCCTGGGCAGCCTGCGCCAGACGACGTTCTGCCCTTTCTTTGGCCTTGAGAGCGCGATCCACGTCAATGGACGTGCCAAATTCCGAGCTTTCCACCAAAAAGGTCGCCCGGTTGTTGGAAACTTCCACAAAGCCCCCGCTGACCATAAGATACTTGGTGTCCCTGTCCTTGTGATACGACAGGGTACCCGGCTTGATGGTCGTCAGATAGGGCGCGTGGTTGGCCAGAACACCGAATTCACCACCGGAGCCGGGCGCAGTCACAAGATCCACGTCTTCACTGACAACCGGGCCAGTGGGCGTTACTATTTCAAGATGAATTTGCGCCATGTCATCCTCGTTGTTCAGGGCAAACGATTACGCAGCCGCACGTTTTGCAGCCTTTTCCAGTGCCTCGTCAATGGACCCGACCATGTAGAAGGCGGATTCAGGCAGATCGTCGTGCTTGCCTTCCAGAATTTCCTTGAAGCCACGCACCGTCTCGGCAATGGTGCAGAACTTGCCCGGGAAACCGGTGAAGACTTCAGCCACATGGAAGGGCTGGGACAGGAAACGCTGGATCTTGCGGGCACGGGCAACCGTGATCTGGTCTTCCTCGGAGAGTTCGTCCAGACCAAGGATGGCGATGATGTCCTGCAACTCCTTGTACTTCTGCAGAGTCACCTGAACGCCGCGGGCAGTGTTGTAGTGTTCCGCACCGACAACATTCGGGTCAAGAATGCGGGAGGTGGAGTCCAAGGGATCAACCGCCGGATAGATGCCCAACTCTGCGATCTGGCGGGACAAAACAACAGTTCCGTCCAGATGGGCAAAGGTGGTGGCCGGGGCCGGGTCGGTCAGGTCGTCTGCAGGCACGTACACGCACTGGACAGCGGTAATGGAACCCTTGCTCGTGGAGGTGATGCGCTCTTGAAGAGCGCCCATGTCAGTGGCCAGCGTGGGCTGATAACCCACAGCGGACGGCATACGGCCCAAGAGAGCGGAAACCTCGGAACCAGCCTGGGTGAAGCGGAAGATGTTGTCAATAAAGAGCAAAACATCCTGACCTTCAGCATCACGGAAGTACTCCGCAGCAGTCAGACCGGTCAGAGCCACACGGGAACGCGCTCCAGGCGGTTCGGTCATCTGGCCATAGACCAGAGCTGCCTTGGGCAGAACGCCAGACTCCTTCATCTCGTGATAGAGGTCGTTCCCTTCACGGGTCCGCTCGCCAACGCCGCAGAACACGGAGATACCGCCGTGGTGCATGGCAATGTTGTTGACCATTTCCATCATGATAACGGTCTTGCCCACGCCTGCACCGCCAAAGAGTCCCATCTTGCCGCCACGCGGGAAGGGGATCAGCAGGTCAATAACCTTGATGCCGGTTTCCAGGACATTGACCTCGGTGTTCTGGTCAACAAATTCAGGGGCAGGACGATGGATGGGCAGTTTTTCCTCGGACTCAATCGGTCCCAGACCGTCCACCGGACGACCGACCACGTTGATGATGCGGCCCAAAGCCGCCTTGCCGACCGGCACAGAAATGGGTGCGCCCGTATCCGTGGCCTGCATACCACGAACCAGACCGTCGGTCTGATCCATGGCAATGGTGCGCACCACATTGTCGCCCAGATGCTGGGCAACTTCGCACACCAGATTGTCCGGCTGATCGTTGATGGCCGGGTTGGTGATAAACAACGCATTCATGATTTCTGGCAGCTCACCCGGCTCGAACTCCACATCCACAACCGGGCCAATAACCTGTATTACTTTGCCGACTTTTGCCATCTGGATGGTCTCCTTTGTTATTAAAAACAGGATTTTCCTTGTTCTTTAACCTTTAAGCGCTTCAGCGCCGCCAACAATGTCAAGCAACTCGCTGGTGACAGCCGCCTGGCGAGCCTTGTTGTACAGCATGGTCAGATCCCTGATCATGTCCTTGCAGGCCTTGGTGGCGTTGTCCATGGCGGTCATGCGCGCCGCCTGTTCGCTGGCACCGACTTCAAGCATGGCATGATACATCTGCACGTTCAGGAAGAGCGGCAAAAGATCAGCCATGATGGCGCTGGAATCAGGTTCAAAGGTGTACACGCCCGAAGGCCCACTGGCAGTGGCCGTCTTTTCCTTGCTGCCCTCTGCTTCGGCCTGTACAGGCTTGATCGGCAACATCTCCTCAACCTCCGGCTTCTGTACAGCCATGGAGTAGTACTTGCCGTAGATAATGTCCACCTTGTCCACAGTGCCGTTCAAAAAGGCATTGGTCACGCTCTGGGCAATGTCACGGGCGTTGAACATCTGGAAGGAACCCATGATGTCGTTGAACTGCTCCCGTACCAGATCGGTCTTGCGGAAAAAGCGGCTCGCCTTTTTCCCCACAGCCACCACACTCACCTTTTTGCCCTCTGCCTCATACTGCTTGCGCAGGCGATCAGCAGTGCGCAGGATGTTGGAGTTGAAGCTGCCTGCCAGGCCACGGTCTGAAGTCACAACCACCAGTTCAACGGTTTTGACCTCACGGGATTCCATCAGGGGCAGAGCGCCCGTCTCGCCTTCGCCGCCCGCAGACAGTTCGCGCATGACTTCGGTAAACTTGGCCGTGTATGGACGGAAATCTTCCATCCTTTTCTGGGCACTGCGGAGTTTCGCCGAGGCCACCATGTACATGGTCTTGGTTATCTGGGCGGTTTTGCCGATGCCTTTGATTTTGTTTTTGACGTCCTTGAGTCCAGGCATAAGCTGTGTCCTATGTGTTCAGGCTCAATTCAGCCCTTTGGTTGCCTTGAAGGTCTCGCCAAAAGTCCCGATAACCTTCTTCATCTTTTCTTCCAGTTCAGGCGAAATCTTCTGCTGCTCACGCAGTTCGTTGAAGATGCTAGGCTCATTGGACTCAATGTAAGTGTACAGTTCCTGCTCGTAATCGCGCAGGGTATTGACCGGCAGTTTGTCCAAAAAGCCCTTGGTTCCTGCAAAGATGATGGTGACCTGCTTCTCCATGGGCAGGGGCTGATACTGCGGCTGCTTCAGGATTTCCACCAAACGCTCGCCACGAGTTAACTGGGCCTGGGTTGCGGCATCCAGATCAGAGCCAAAGCCGGCAAAGGCTGCCAGTTCGCGGTACTGGGCCAAATCGAGGCGGAGCGTACCGGCAACCTGCTTCATGGCCTTGACCTGTGCCGCGCCACCTACGCGGGAAACCGAAAGACCAACGTTGATGGCAGGACGAATACCCGCAAAGAACAGACCAGGCTCCAGATAAACCTGACCATCGGTGATGGAAATAACGTTGGTCGGAATAAAGGCCGATACGTCGCCTGCTTGGGTTTCGATGATGGGCAGGGCGGTCAGGGAGCCAGCGCCCAGTTCATCGCTCAACTTGGCTGCACGTTCCAGAAGACGGGAGTGGTTGAAGAAAATATCACCAGGATAGGCTTCACGTCCCGGCGGGCGGCGGAGCAGCAGGGAAAGTTCGCGGTAGGAAACAGCCTGCTTGGACAGGTCATCGTAAATAATCAGGGCGTGTTGACCGTTGTCGCGGAAATACTCGCCCATGGCGCAGCCGGCAAAAGCCGAGACATACTGCATGGGAGCCGGATCAGAGGCGCAGGCAGCAACCACAGTGGTGTAGTCCATGGCGCCGTGCTTGCGGAGCGCCTCAACCACCAGGGCAACTGTGGACTGCTTCTGGCCGATGGCCACGTAGATGCAGTGAACGTCCGTATTTTTCTGGGCAATGATGGCGTCAACGCAGAGGGCGGTCTTGCCGATCTGGCGGTCGCCAATAACCAGCTCGCGCTGCCCGCGTCCAACCGGGGTCATGGCGTCAACCGCCTTTGCACCGGTATAGCAGGGTTCATGTACGCTCTTTCTGGCGATAACGCCTGGAGCCAGCACCTCAATCTTGCGGGTGTGCTGGGCGTTGATCGGCCCCTTGCCGTCAATGGGCTGCCCAATGCCATCCACAACACGACCTTCCATTTCCGGGCCAACCGGAACTTCGGCAATACGACCAGTCCGTTTGACAACATCGCCTTCCTTGATGTCGCGGACATTGCCCAGAATGGCGCAACCGACGTTGTCCTCTTCCAGGTTCAGGGCAAGACCATAGATGTTGCCCGGGAACTCAAGCAATTCCATGGCCTGACAGTTTTCAACGCCATACACACGCGCAATACCGTCACCCACGGAAAGGACAGTGCCAGTCTCTTTCAGGTCAACATCCTTGGTGTAGCCGGCTATCTGATCCTTGATAATCTGGCTGATCTCTTCGGCTTTAATCTGCATTGGTTAATCTCTCCCCTTGATTGAATCCTTGAGTCCGATGAGTTGAGTCTTGATACTGCCATCCAGCACCAGATCGCCGACTTTGGCCACAATCCCCCCGATAAGGGAAGGATCAACCTTGGTCTCCAGCAGCACTTTGGCGCCAGTAAGTTTTTCCAGTGTAGCTTGGGTTTTGGCAAGCAGGTCCTCATTCAGCGGCACGGCTGAAATGACCAGACCGTGGCTGATATTCTGATCCAGGTCGGTCAGAATGCGCAGTTCATCCGCAATGTCTGGCAGGATTCCGGCCCGGTTCTTCTCCAGAACCAGATTCAGAAAGCCAGCCAGCATTGGGTCCGCTTCAACGCTTTCAGCAATTTTGCCCATCACCTGCTTGCGGGCATCCATTGGGTACAGCGGATTGGACAAGGCGTCCTGCACCCCGGCTCCCTTGTCATGGTACAAGGCTGCAATGGCGCTCAACTTGTCGCTGTATTCCCCGGTCTTCTGTTCCTGCTTGCCCAGCGAGAACAGGGCCTTGGCGTAGCGGCGCGCCAGTATGGTGTTTTTCACAGTGCTGCCCCCACTCGTTCGAGATACTGTTCGGTAATGGCGACCTGATCCGCATCAGTCAGATTCTGTCTGATCAGTTCTTCCGCCATCCTGGTGGCTTCTTCAGCGACTTCCTCGCGCAACTGGCGCTTGGCCGCCTCTATTTCGCTCTGAACCGAGGCTTGCGCCTGCCGTTTGATGTCTTCGGCAGTGCGTTCCGCTTCAGCCAGAATACGTTCTTTCTCGCTTTGAGCCTGGGCTATAGCCTGGCTGATCACCCTCTCCATGTCCTTTTCCATGCCAGCGATTTTGGTGGAAAATTCCCTGTAGGCTTTTTCCGCCTCATCCCGCTTGGCGGTCAAATCCGCCAGCTCACCGGCAATGCGCTCCTGACGGCTGCTCAAGCTGTTCAGTATGGGCTTGCCCAGGAACTTCACCAGAATAATGAGCAAGGCGATAAAGTTGATAGTGCGCCAGAACAGGTCCTTGAGCTTGGGCCAGGCCAAGGGGTTGCTGACATGCCCTTCGTCATGATGAGCGCTGGCCGTTTCCGCGTGCGATGCAGACGATACTGCCTCCGCTTTGTTTTCCAGCGTCGCGGCAGGAGCAGCAGTGGCAATCATTGGCGCTTCCACCTTGCCCCCTGCCACAGACTCCAGGGGCTGTGCCCCGGCCACAGTGGCGAAAAAAAGCGGTACTGCCGCCAGCAACAAGGCCAGCGCCAGATACCGCAAAGTCCGTGATAATGTGTTCATGCGTTCAGACTCCTTCCCAGAATCTTTTCAGCCATGGCCCGTGCAAACTCGGCGGTGTTGTCCATCAACTCCTTGCGGGCTGTTTCAGTATCCTTGTGAGCGCTGTCCAGCGCCTTGCTCTTTTCTTCTTCAGCCAGCGCCCGTTTTTCGGCAAGCTGCCTGGCTCCTGCTGCCTGGGCCTGTGCTTTGGCCTCGTCCAGAGCCTTTTTGGCCTTGGCGCTGGCCTCCCGGATTTTGCGATCCAGCTCGGCTTGCTGGGCTTTGGCGTCGCTTTCAAATCTTGCCACCTCACCCTGCAGGCCCTCCAGATGCCGCGCCCGTTTTTCCATGATGGCAAGAATGGGCTTGTAGAGGATCGCATTGAGGACAAGCATCAGCACGATTATGTTGATGATGTGGATCAGGAGGGTAATGTCGATGGTGATCATGCTCACTCCGTGAATGTGCGGGATGTCTGAACGCCGGTCGTAGGGCTGGCGTGAGTCTCCAAAATGCCAGAGGGATAACTAATGGAAAATGCTATGCCTGTCAAATGAATAAAAAAATATTTATGCCTAGAATCAGTTTTTTTGAGGAGTGGCTGAATGGCGGCGTTTTTGCTTCTATATATAGAGGATAGAGGGGCTTGCCGGAAGTGTCAGAGGCCAGGGAACGGCTTCAAGGCTTGGAAATTTCAACGAAAGAAGGGGAAAATCGTGAAAACACAACTGAACGGGCAGGGGCTAGCCCGGCTTTTGAAGGCGACGCAATGCACGATCAAGGGGCTGCGTGCGGCTTGGGACAATGAGGCAGCCTTTCGCCAGGAAGCACTGGGGGCGCTTGTACTCCTGCCGCTGGGTCTGTGGCTGGGTGACAGCGGCGTGGACCGGGCGCTTCTGGGGGGGAGCGTTCTGCTGCTCCTCTTGGTGGAACTGCTGAACAGCGCCATTGAGGCGGTGGTGGACCGGATTGGCCCTGAATGGCACGAGCTTTCGGGACGGGCCAAGGACCTGGGTTCTGCGGCGGTCGCCTGCGCAATGGCGCTGCTCTGTCTGGTCTGGCTCTGCGTGTTGCTGTAGTTTTACCAGGTGCGGAACTTGCCGGTGTCCAGATGGACAAAGTCTGATTCCGGGTAAAAGCCCACGCCCCCGGCTTGCAGGTCAATGGCGTAGTCCCGGAGGGCTTCGGTGGGTTCTTCTGAAAAACGCACGTCAATGGCCCTGCCTTCCATGTGCAGGCTACGGGAGGCCACGCCGCTTCTTCTGCTGCGTCCTTGCAGATAGGCGTTGGTGCGCGGCGAACGATACCCCGATATGACGGAAAACACGCCTCTTTTGCCGCTCTTCTGCTGCAAGGCCCAGAGGATGTCCATCAGTTCGGGGTCGATCTCGTGAATTTCGCCGGTGCGGAAGTCGCCCAAATAGGTGTTGAGCTGTTCCAAGGCCACAGGGTTGTAAATTCTGCCCACAGCGTAGGTCAGTTCCAGGTCTTCGCCGGTGTGGGTATGGTAAAAAGCCAGACGGCGCTTGCTGCTGCCCAAACGCCGGGTTGTGGCGCTTGCAGGCTGGCCGATTGCCAAGGGGTTGACATTTGAGGTGTCTGCAGGCGAACCTTTGAAAAAACCGTTCTGACCAGCCTTGACGATCATGGCTTGGGCCAAGTCTGCGCTGGAAAGGGTCATCAAACCCGCGCCCACAGCGAGCGCACGCCCCAGAAAAGAACGGCGGGACAAACCCGCCTGAATACCTGGTGTTTCTCCTTTGTTCATAACCGGTAAAGTGTTGAAGTTGTCTCTCTTCTCTTCCTTTATCTTCCTCGCCTTCTCTCAATCGGCGGCCAAAAGACCAAACTCAACGGTATTTGTCAAGACTGCGTCCGAAAAATTTTTTTTGTATAAGTGCTGCTGTCCTTTAGAGCAATTCCGTTTTCATTTTTTAGACTTTTACCGTGCTTCGCACTGAAAAGTCATGCTGAGCGAAGCGAAGCATCTCCTGCCGCCTTCCCGGTATTCTCCATGAGATTCTTCAGCGCTTCGCGCTTCAGAATGACAGTAAAAAGACAAAGCGGAA